>NZ_JBHXME010000109.1:0-37294 GCF_042721125.1 Streptomyces sp. NPDC058469 | reverse complement strand
ATCTGCCAATCGGCCCTCCCCGGGGCACCCGGCCCACCGAAGTGTGACAGCCGAAGCGGAAGTGTCACACTTCCCGGCCCATCTCCCCCGCCCCGACCCCGACCCTGCCACCTCTGGAGGCCGGGGTCTTCTCTAACCAGTCACATACCATGACAGTAGTTAGATTTATCCCCGGCTTCCAGCAACCACCCACCCGGGGTTGGCCGCTAAGTCAGCCCGGCGTGCAGGCGAGACGGCAGCGCGCCCCTTCGCCCCGGCCCGGAACGCAGTACAGGCAGGGGAATTCATGCCTGAGCCACCCGTTCCTTCGGGCCGCTCGCTCGCTTCTCAAACGGGCTGGAGCGGGTCGAGTCAAGGGTGGAGCGCAGCGGAATCGGCGCAGCCGACGCGACCGTAGGGAGCGCCCTTTACTCGGGCCGCGGAAGGCCGACACTGGCAAAGAAGCGAGTGGCCCAACGTCCACTTCCCGACTTGGGCTCAGTTTCCGAACGTCACTTCTTTTGCCTGGGCAACAGCAGCCGTACGACCCGGCGCCTCGTGGTACTTCCAGTACAGGTTCGTGTGGGCGATGACCTGCTCCGGCGGCGGCGCACCCCACCGGCTCAAGTCCGACGTGGTGTGGGCATCGGCGACGAGTGTCACGTCGTAGCCGCGTACGAAGGCGCCATGGATCGTGGAGCGGATGCAGGCGTCGGTGGATGCGCCGGCCACCACGAGTCGTCCGACTCCGGCCTCGGCCAGTACCTGCTCCAAGGATGTGCCCTCGAAGGAGTCGGGGTAGCTCTTGGGGACGAGGGGTTCCGGGTCGCGGCGGGTCAGTTCGGGGACGTACTGCCAGGCCTCGCTGCCCTGGGGCACGTTCTCGTCGAAGTGCTGGATCCAGACGACCGGCACGGATTCCTCGCGGGCCCTGTCGACGAGTCCGGCGATGTTGGCGACAACCGCGTCACGGGCGTACGCCTCGGCAACGACGCCGACCTGCACGTCGATCAACAGCAGAGCGGTGTTGGGACGTTCGGACAGAGTGGTCATACCCCGGGAGGTTAGCGAGCGGCCGAGATGTGGGTGAGGAAGTCCGTCCAGGTCGTCATCCCGACGGTGAGCTGAGCCTCCGTGACTCCGAGGGACTTGGAGTCACGCACGTGGATCGCGGCAGGGGCTACGGCCACCTCGACGCAGTCGGTGGGCTCACTGCTGCTGCTGTAGCTGCTCTTGAACCAGTGGAGTTCTGCGGCGCTCATAGTCTCCCCAGTGCTTGCTCGATACAGGCCATCGACTCCCTCGGAGGGAGTGCCTGGGACCGGATCATCCCATACCGCAGTTCAAGGACCCGAAGATCCCTAGGGTTTGAGACCGGCCGACCGTTGAACGCGCCGTCGGAGCGCCCGATCGCCGTGCCATCACCGAATTTCAGCACTTCGATCAGACCATGCATTCCGGCATGCTCCTCGCGATCGGTCGGCATGACCTGGATCGAGACACTCCTCAACTGCCCCACCTCCAGCAAGTGTTCGAGCTGTCGGCGCAACACCATTTTCCCTCCAATCGGGCGTTCCAGCGTCACCTGCTCCTGGATGAAACTGAGTGCAGGGGCAGGATCCCGGTTGAAGACGGACTTACGGGCCACGCGTGCGGCAGCCCCCTGCTCAATCTCGCCGACGGGAAGGGCGGGTTGCCGCATCTCGATCAACGCCCGCGCGTACTCCGGCGTCTGCAACAGCCCATGGATGTTGTGGTTGCTGTACAGCAGCATCTCCACAGCCCGGTCTTCCATCTCCTTCAGCTCCCGCACCTTCTTCGGGTACTGAGCCTTCTGCATGTCCTCCATGAACGCCCTCAAGTGGCCTCCCGCGTTCACGAATTGGTCGACCCGGTCCAGGAACTCCGGCCTCGGAATCCGCACCCCACGCTCTATCTTCCGGATCATGTCCTCGCCGTAGCCCATGGCGACTGCCACGTCGGACACCCGTAGACCTGCCAGTTCCCGGAAAACCCTGAGCATCCGCCCGACCGCCTGCACCAACGGCTCGATCTCGTCCCCCGGTTCGACATCCCAACCGGCCTCGTCCTCAACCTCGTTCATGCCCCACCTCCATCGCGCTTCCGTACCCGTACAACCGACGAGACAGCCGAGACAGTGCGGGACAAAGCGGAGACGGTCACGGTACGCACGGTCGCCATCACTCACTCAGGGAAACAATGGCTCCACGCTGAGTGACATGAATCAAGGAATCGCCGCCCCTCCTCACTTCGAGAACCCCATCCCCAACTTCACGGTTCTCCTGTCCCCCACCCCTCGCGGCGCCCGCCTCGCCCGTCTCCTCGCCACAGAGCAACTCCGCGACTGGAACATCCCGTTGGACCACGCGGCGCACATCGTCGCCGAGCTCGCAGCCAACGCGTCGACCCACGGGCGCGTAACCGGCCGGGACTTCCGTCTGACCCTGTACGTCGTCGCCGGGACCCTCCGTATCGAGGTGTCGGACACCCGCGGTGATCAGCTTCCCCGGCTCCAACGCGAAGACCCCGGCGCCGAGTCGGGACGGGGGTTGCTGCTGGTGGAGGCCCTCGCGGACCGGTGGGGTGTGGCTCCGGGGCCGTATCCGAGGAAGACGGTGTGGGCGGAGCTCAAGCTCGTACCCTGCGATCAAGGGAAGCCGCGCCGGAACCGACGTACGGGAGACGCCACACCATGAGCACGCCACCGCCCACTGCTTCACGACCGGCCGTTCGGATCGGCGTGCTCGTGCCGTTGACTCGGCCTGGGTGGGTCGAGGCGGGGCAACAGCTGCTCGCTGGGCTTGAGTTGGGGGTTCGTGAGGTCAATGAGGGTGGTGGGATCGCCGGGAGGCCGCTTGAGCTGGTGGTCAGGGATACGGCGGCTGATCCGAAGAGGGCCGTGGCGGCCGTAGACGAATTGGGTCGGTTGGGTGTGGTTGCGCTGGTCGGGGAGTATCACAGCGTTGTCGCTCGTGCTGTTGCCGGCAGGGCGGAGGCTCTCGGGCTGCCGTTTCTGTGTTCGTCGGCCGTTATCGACTCGCTGACCGATGAGCCTTCGGAGTGGGTCGCGCGGCTTGCTCCGGCTCAGTCCCAGGGGTGGAAGGTCTACGCGGAGTTCCTGCTCGGTGCGGGGCATCGCCGGATCGCCGTCGCGGCTGATCCGAGTGTGTACTGGGCGTCCGGGGCGCGGATTCTGCGGAACCGCCTTGTCCCACACGGTGGTTCCGTCAGCGAGCTCGACATGCGCGCGCTCAGCCCGGAGGCCGTGTGCGACGCGCTCGTCGACAGTCGCGCTACGGCCCTGCTTCTGCTGGTCGGGTATCCGGAGCCGGCCGTGTCGATTGTCAGGTGCGTTCGGCGGGATCGGCGGCTCGGGGAGGTGTTGGTCGGCGCTCCGGCCGGGCAACCCGAATTCGCCGAGTGGGGCGGGGTATTGGGGGATGACGGCGCTTCGGTTCCGTTCCTGCGTTATCTGCCCGCTCGGCTCGGGGTACTTGGTTTGCGCGTCGAGGCTGCTCTGCGTGAGCGGCTGGGCGGCGCGCCTTCCTTCGTCGCCTTCGAGGGGTACGACGCGGTGGTCGTTCTTGCCGATGTGCTGCGTTCTCACGGGGTGGACCGGGGTCGTATCGCCGCGTCCTGGCAGCGTGTCGCGGTTGAGGGGACGCGTGGGGCGATCTCGTTCTCGCGTGTACCGGGTATCGGCGTGTGGCAGTGGGCCTGGGCGCCGGTCCAAGTTGTTGATCGGGATCCGGCGGAGCCCGGGCGTTTTCGGGTGCTTCACACCGGGTGACGGGAAGACCCCGGCACCGAAAGACGGGGCCGGGGTCCACTGATGCCGTGAGCAGGGGTCAGGCGCGTACCAGCTCGCGGTCCTCGTCGGGGTCGGAGTCCTTGGAGTCCAGCTTGCGCAGGCCCTCGCCCTCTACGTCCACGTTCGGCAGTATCCGGTTCAGCCACTTCGGCAGCCACCAGGCCCGCTTCCCGAGCAACGCGAGCACCGCCGGGACGATCGCCATGCGGACCACGAACGCGTCGAAGAACACGGCGATCGCGAGGCCGAAGCCGATCATCTTGATCATGGATTCGCTGGAGCTGATGAAGCCGGAGAACACGGCGATCATGATGACGGCCGCCGCGGTCACCACCCGGGCGCTGTGCCTGAAGCCCGTGACGATCGCCTGGCTCGGCTTCTCGCCGTGGACGTGGGCCTCGCGCATGCGGGTCACGAGGAACACCTCGTAGTCCATGGCCAGTCCGAAGACCACGCCGACCATGAAGATCGGCATCATCGACATGACGGGGCCGGTTTCCTCCACGCCCAGCAGGCCCGACAGCCAGCCCCACTGGAAGACCGCCACCACGGCGCCCAGTGCTGCCATGACCGACAGGAGGAAGCCGAGGGCCGCCTTCAGCGGGACCAGGATCGAGCGGAAGACCACGATCAGGAGCAGGAACGCCAGGCCCACCACCAGGATCAGGTACGGGACCAGCGCGTCGTTCAGCTTCTGCGACACGTCGATGTTCATCGCCGTGGTGCCGGTGACCAGGACCGACGAGTCGGTGTCCGCCTTGACCTGCGCGCCCGCGTCACGGATGCCGTGGACCAGGTCCTCGGTCGTGACGGACGACGGCTTGGAGTCCGGGACGACGGTGATCGTCGCGGTGTCGCCGTCCTTGTTGAAGGTCGCCGGGGTGACCGTGGTGACGTCCTTCAGGGTCTTGATCTTGTCGGTCACCGTGGTGACGTCGGCCTTCGGTGTCTTGCTGTCCTTCGCGTCGACGACGACCATCAGCGGGCCGTTGAAGCCGGGGCCGAAGCCCTCGGACAGGAGGTCGTAGGCCCTGCGCTGGGTGGTGGACGTGGGCTGCGAACCGTCGTCGGGCAGGCCCAGTTCGAGCGAGGCCGCGGGGATCGCCGCCGCGCCGAGTCCGATCACGCCGAGCAGGAGGACGGCGAGGGGGCGTCGTACGACGAAGCTCGCCCAGCGGGTGCCCATGTTCGGGCGGGATGCCTTCTCGGCCGAAACCGCGCGTCCGCCGCCCAGGAGCTTGCTCTTCTGGCCGGTGGGCTTGATCTTCTTGCCCGCGTAGCCGAGCAGTGCCGGGATCATGGTGAGTGCGATGAGGACCGCTATCGCCACCGTGCCGGCCGCGGCCACGCCCATCTTCGTCAGCATCGGGATGTTGACGACCGCCAGGCCGACCAGGGCGATCACGACGGTCAAGCCTGCGAACACGACTGCCGAGCCCGCCGTGCCCACCGCTCGTCCGGCCGCCTCCTCGCGTTCGCGGCCCTCGGCCAGCTCGGCCCGGTAGCGGGAGACGATGAACAGGGCGTAGTCGATGCCGACCGCGAGGCCGATCATCATCGCGAGGGTGGAGGTGGTGGTGCCCAGGTCGAGGGCGTTCGCCAGTGCCGTGATCGTCGAGACGCCGATGCCTACGCCGATCAGCGCGGTGAGCAGCGGGAATCCGGCTGCCAGGAGTGAGCCGAAGGTGATCACCAGGACCACGGCGGCTATCGCTATGCCGATGATCTCCGTCGAGCCCGTCTCGGGGGTCGCGGTGAGCGCGTCACCGCCGACCTCGACCGTGAGTCCGGAGGCCCGTGCCTGTTGCGCGGTCTCCTTCAGGGCGTCCTTCGACGCGTCCTTCAGCTCCATGCCGGAGACCTTGTACTTCACGGACGCGTAGGCGATCGTGCCGTCCTTGCTGACGGCCTTGCCCTTGAAGGGGTCGGCGACCGAGACGACCTCGGAGCCGTCGCCGAGGTCCTTGACGGTCTTCTCGACGGTGGCCTTGTTCGCGCCGGTGTCGAGCTTCTCGCCGGCCGGGGCCTTGAAGACGACCCGGGCGGTGGCGCCGTCGGCGCTCATCCCGGGGAAGCGCTGTTCCAGCAGGTCGAAGGCCTTCTGGGCCTCGGTTCCCGGTACGGAGAAGGAGGAGGCGCCGGCCGCGGGCGCACTGGCCGCGCCGACTCCCGCGAGGGTCAGCAGCGCGATCCATAGGAGGGCGACGTAGTGCCGTCGCCTGAAGGCGAGCCGGCCGACTTTGTAGAGGAACGTGGCCACGAGGGCGTACTCCCGGTCAGGTCGTGGGTTCTTCGGGGCAGGGGTGATCAACCGGTTGGGGACACGGGTGATCGGCCCGACGACGTGAGCGGTTACGTCAGGTGGGCGTGCTGTGGGTTTTTCGTGCGATGGGTCGGTCAGGTGGTGGGTGCGCCCAGTGCGGGGAGCACCACGGCGTCGATGTACGACAGCAGGAAGGCCTGGGTGGGCGGCTGCTCGTCGATCATGGTGCGGGCGGCGAACCCGCCGATCATCATGTGCACGATGAACTCGATCGCCGGGTTGTCGGCACGGATCTCACCCCGGTCGATCGCCCGCTGGAGCACCGTCTGGAACTCCGCCATCTCGGGTTCGACGAGGTGTTCCCGGAACGCCCGAAGGAGGTCCGGGCTGCCGTGCATCGCCATGGCCAGGCCCCGCATGAGCGCGGAGTTCTGCTCCATCTCGCAGTCGTCCGACCGCATCGTGAGGGCGTGGAAGTCGCCCCTGAGCGAACCGGTGTTGACGGCGGCGGCCGAGGCGCCCGGCTTGTTGTGCCGCACCGCTTTGGCCACCAGCTCGGCCTTGCCGCCCCACTGGCGGTAGAGGGTCGCCTTGCTGGACTTGGTGCGGGCCGCCACGGCGTCCATGGTGAGGGCGTCGTAGCCGACCTCCCGGAGCAGGTCGAGCACGGCCGCGTACAGCTCGGCCTCACGCTCGGGTGTGATGCGACTGCGACGCGCCGTTGCGACCTCAGTCATGCGACTCACCTCTCCGACTCCGAACGACACCGTTTCGTACCTGCTTCGTACGTCATGAATGTAGCGCACTCACCAAAGAAACGAAACCGTTTCGTACGTGTGTTGAGTCACCCAACCTGTCACCCAACCTGTCACCCAGCCGCCACCCAGCCGGTCACGCCACCGCCCCACCGCCGCCACGCCGGTGATTTTTCATAAGTTGCTCCGGTCCGTCCCCCGGAAAAGCATAGGGACGTGAGCTATCTGCGCCTGCCGCACCTCAGTGGAGACCTCCTGAGCTTCGTGGCCGAGGACGACCTCTGGCTGGCCCCTCTCGACGGCAGGGGCCGCGCCTGGCGGCTCACCGTCGACCGCGCGAAGGTCGGCCACCCCCGCTTCTCGCCCGACGGCCGCCACATCGCGTACACGACCTGGCGGAGCCTGGTCCCGGAGATCCATCTGGCGCCGGTCGAGGGCGGTCCCGGGCGCCGGCTGACGTACTGGGGCAGCGCCGACACCCAGGTCTGCGGCTGGACCCCGGACGGCGACATCCTCGCCGTGGCCTCGCACGGGGAGCCGTTCTCCTATTTCACGTGGGCCCACAAGGTCCCCACCGACGGCGACCCCGGCGGCCGGCTCCCCTGGGGCCCGGTCTCCGACATCCAGCTCGCCGACCTCGACGGCGAACGCCGGACCCTGCTCCTGACCGGCACCCCGCCGCACGAACCGGCCGCCTGGAAGCGCTACCGCGGCGGCGCGATGGGCCGCCTCTGGCTGCACGGCCGCCGCCTGCTCGCCGACCTCGAAGGCCACCTGCACTCCCCCATGTTCGTCGACGGCCGCATCGCCTTCCTCTCCGACCACGAGGGCATCGGCAACCTCTATTCCTGTTCCTACGACGGCTCCGACCTGCGGCGCCACACCGACCACGACGCCTTCTACGCCCGGCACGCGGCGAGCGACGGCACCCGGGTCGTGTACCAGTGCGCCGGTGACCTGTGGATCGTCGACGACCTGTCCCCGGCATCGGTCCCGCGCAAGCTCGACGTCCACCTGAGCGGGCCGCGCGCGGGTCGCCGTACGTACCAGGTCCCGGCCGCCCAGCACGTCGACGGCATCTCGGTCGACGAGACGGGCCGCGCGAGCGCCGTCGTCGTACGGGGAAGTCTGTACTGGCTCACCCATCGCGACGGTCCGGCCCGCACCATCACCGACACCCCGGGCGTACGGGTCCGCCTCCCCGAGATGCTCGGCAGCGGCGGCCAGGTCGCCTACGTCACGGACGCGGACGGCGAGGACGCGATCGAGATCGCCTACCTGCCCCGCGCCACCGGCGAACGCGAGCCCCGCCGACTCGCCTCCGGCGAGGTGGGCCGCGTACTGGAGTTGGTGTCCGACACGGCGGGCGAGCGCCTCGCGATCGCGGCCCACGACGGACGACTGCTCCTGCTGGACGCGACGGAGGACTCCAACGGAGAGGTGACCGAGCTCATTTGCTCGATCAACGGGCCGGTCCGCGACCTCGCCTTCTCCCCCGACGGCACCTGGCTGACCTGGTCCCACCCTGGCATCGGCCGTTCCCTGCGCCAGATCAAGATGGCCCGCATAAAGGACCGCCTGATCGTCGACGTCACCAACGGCCGCTTCGAGGACGAGAATCCGGTCTTCACCAGGGACGGCCGCTACCTCGCCTTCCTCTCCTGGCGCGGCTTCGACCCGGTCTACGACGTCCACACCGGCGACCTGTCCTTCCCGCTCGGCTGCCGCCCCTACCTCGTCCCGCTCTCCTCGGCGACCCCCTCCCCCTTCGCGTTGAACCCGGAGGGCCGCCCTGCTGCCGGAGGCCTGGACCCGGCGGAGGACGAGGGCGCGGACGGCGCGGTGACGGTGGAGGTGGAGGGCCTGGAGAGCAGAGTGACGCCGTTCCCGGTCGCGGCCTCCAAGTACTCGGCGCTGTACCCGGTTTCCGGCGGCGGCCTGGTCTGGCTGCGCTGGCCGATCTCGGGCGCGCTGGGCGAGACCTTCGCCAACCCGGACGACACCAGCGGCCGGCCGACCCTCGAGTACTTCAACATCAGCAAGGCGAAGAAGTCCGAACTCGTCGACCACCTCGACTGGTTCGCGGTGAGCGGCGACGGCTCACGGCTGGTCGTGGTCGACGAGGACGAGCTACGAGCGGTCCCCTCCACGGAGTCCGGCGACAGCGACTCGACGGTCTGGATCGACCTCCGCCGCATCCTCCACGAGGTGGACCCGCCCGCCGAATGGCGGCAGTCGTACGAGGAGGCGGGCCGCCTGATCCGCGCGTACTACTGGGACCCGCAGATGTGCGGCATCGACTGGAACGGCATCCTCGACCAGTACCGCCCCCTGGTCGAACGGGTCGCGTCCCCCGACGACTTCGCGGACCTCCTCCGCGAAGTCCTGGGCGAGTTGGGCACCTCGCATGCCTATGTCACCCCGTCCCGCCGCAACGAGGGCCCGCCCCACTACCAGCGCCGACAAGGCCTGTTGGGCGCCAACTTCGTACACAGGGAGGGTGGTTGGACGGTCGCCCGCATCCTCCCCGGCGAGTCCTCCGACTCCAAGGCCCGTTCCCCGCTGGCCGGCACGGGCATCCGAGAGGGCGCGATCCTGACCCACGTGGACGGCCGCCCCGTGGACGAACTGACAGGCCCCTACCCCCTGTTGGCGGGCGCGGGCGGCACAACGGTGGAGCTGACCTTCACCCCGGCGGAGGGCGAGGGCAGGGCCCGCCGTGTCGCGGTCGTCCCCCTCATCGACGAACGCCCCCTCCGCTACCAGGACTGGGTGGCCAAACGCCGGGCGGTCGTACGGGAGTTGAGCGGCGGCCACTGCGGCTACCTCCACATCCCCGACATGGGCGGCTCCGGCTGGGCCCAGTTCAACCGCGACCTGCGCCTTGAGGTGTCCCGCCCGGCCCTCATCGTCGACGTACGCGGCAACGCGGGCGGCCACATCAGCGAGCTGGTCGTCGAGAAACTCACCCGCACGATCCTCGGCTGGGACCTCACCCGCAACGCCCAACCGGTGTCGTACGCCTCAAACGCCCCCAGGGGCCCGGTGGTCGCGCTGGCGGACGAGGCAACGTCCTCGGACGGCGACATGATCACGGCCGCCTTCAAGCTGCTCAAACTCGGCCCGGTGGTAGGCCAACGCACCTGGGGCGGAGTGGTCGGCATGACCGGCCGCCACGAACTCGGCGACGGCACGGTGATCACGGTCCCCATGAACGCGGCCTGGTTCGACGCGTACGGCTGGTCGGTGGAAAACCGGGGCGTGACCCCGGACTTGGAGATCCTCCGCACCCCACTGGACTGGGCAGAGGGCCGCCACGCCCAACTGGACGACGCCATCAAGCTGGCACTCGACCTACTGTCCATCCACCCGGCGGCAACCCCACCGGACCACAGCGCGGTACCGGACCGAAGCAGACCAAAGCTACCGCCACGCTCTTGAGAAACAGAGGGGGCAACTCACCCAGGGCCGCAGGGCTGTACCTATGTGCAACTCCGCCACGTTCTTAAGGCAGGCGAGGCCGACTCACCTAGGGGCGCGGGGAACTGCGCACCCAGCCCCCACCGTCCCGCACCCAACAACGCACCCAAAAAACAAACGCAGGGCGCCCCAAAACAACAGGGCGCCCTGCGCAAACAGACTCCGGCTACGCGTCGTAGTCCTGGTCCATCCGGTCCTCTTCACGCTGCATACGCTCAGAGGCCTCGTCCCGCTGCTGGCCACGCTCCGGGCCGCCACGCTCCTGGCCACGCTCCGAGCCGCCGCGCTCCTGGCCACCACGCTCCTGGCCGCGCTCCCGCGCCTCGTCCCGGCCCTGGCCGGCCTTCTCCTTGGCCTTGCCCGCGAGCTCTTCGGCCTTGTCCTGGAACTGGTCCTTCATACCCATGTGGGTTCACTCCCGTAGTGGGGGGATTGGCCCTTGGCCGGGCCTCGACCAGATTCACACGCCAGGACAAAGCGCGCATTTCGATCAGTCACGGTCCGTAACGCCCCGCGCCGCGCGCGCCTGCTCATCAGCCGCCCCACCTGCACCGACGAGCCCCGACCGCATCCCTTCCAACCGCTCCCCGAACCGCCGCATCTCCCGCTGCCCCACCGACCCGATGACCCCCGGCAGATACCCCCGCACCCCCTGCATCCCCCGCAGCCACCACTGCCCGTACACATGGCTCGACCGCCGCTCGATCCCGGCGACGATCCGGTCTACAGCCGGCCCCAGCGGGTACGTCTTGTTGGACGGCCACGGCAACCGCTCCCGCAACTCCCGCATGACCGCGTCCTGATCGGCCCCGCGCACCATGTCCGTGTCGGTCCACGACAGATACCCGACGCCGACCCGCACGCCCTTGTAGCCGACCTCGGCGCGCAGGCTGTGCGCGTACGCCTCGACGCCGGACTTGGACGCGCAGTACGCGGTCATCATCGGCGCGGGCGTGATCGCGGCCAGCGAGGCTATCTGCAGCAGATAGCCCCGGCTCTCCATCAGCACGGGCAGAAACGCCCGCGCGGTCACCGCGGACCCGATCAGATTGACCTCGATCACGCGCCGCCAGGCGACCGGGTCGGAGTCGAGGAAGGGCCCGCCGTTCGCGACGCCCGCGTTGGCGACGACGATGTCGACCTTCCCGAACCGCTCCTTGACCTCGGCCGCGACCCGAGCCATCGCCTCGTGGTCCGTCACGTCGGCGTACCAGTGATCGCTGTCGGTGTGCAGGCGTTCGGAGACCTGCTTGAGCGCGTCCGGTTCCAGCCCGACCAGCGCCAACTTGGCGCCGCGTGCGGAGAGTTTGCGGGCGAGCAACTCGCCGACCCCCCGCGCGGCCCCGGTCACGACCGCGACCTGCCCCTCCAAGCTCACCCTGCTGCTCATGCGCCCTCCTTGACCTGATCGCCCTGATCGAACTGTGCGTACGTGGCGGCCAGTTCACGGATCTTCGCGCTGACCAGCTCCGGCGCCTCGACGGGCGTCATATGGCCGAGCCCGGGCAACTCGGTGATCCCGACGCAGTTCGGCAGCGCGGCGACCAGCGCCCGCGCGTGCACCGGGGGCGTCATCCGGTCCGCCGTACCGACGAAGACGGCCGTCGGCACCGCCAACTCCCGTGCGCCGTGGTCGAGATCGAGCGAATCAAGAACCCGCGACCACGCGTACCGCACCGCCCGCGGACACGCGTGGACGATCCGTGCGCACGCCTCGACCATGTGCGGTGCCGAACCGGGGCCCATCGTCCCGTACTTGAGGATCCGCCGCGCGGTCGGCGTGACCGGCCCGAGCGGAGCCCGCGTCCCGAGGACCTTCCGGGTCAGCCAGGTCCGCGTCCGCCCGGCCCGCAACGGCACCACGAGCGACTCGGCGACCAGCCGCGAACTCCCCGTACTGCACAGCAGAACGGCCACCGCGTGCTCCCGGAACCGCGCCCGCCCGGCCGCCGCCAGCACGGCCATCCCGCCCATGGAGTGCCCCGCGATCACAGCCTTCTCCCCGGGCGCGAGCGTCTCCTCCAGTACGGCTTCCAGGTCGTCGGCGAGCGCGTCGGTACTGTGCGCGACGGCCACCGGACTGCGCCCGTGACCCCGCTGGTCGTAGGCGATGACGCGGTGGTCGACCGCCAAGTCCCGTATCTGCGCTGCCCAGAAGGCCGTGGAACAGGACCAGCCGTGCGCGAGGACGACGGCGGGCGCGCCCTCCCGGCCGTGCACCTCGACGTGCAGCCGGGAGCCGTCGGCCGAGGTGACGGCGAGTTCGCGGGCGGGGACGGGCGGGGCGTACGGCCCGGACGAGACGTGCATGAGACGACTCACGCGCCCACCACCTCCGCCTGCTCCGTTCCCGTCTCCGTCTCCGTCTCCGTCTCCGTCTCCGTCTCCGTCTTATTGTTGGCCTGTGCCCGCACGACCTCGTACTCCGTGAGGTCAACGCGCCGCGTGGCCTTGCGGAATTCGGCCGTCGTGCCGGGCCAGATGGTGGTGTTGCGGCCGGCGGCGTCCATGTACCAGCTGGTGCAGCCGCCCGTGTTCCACACCGTGCGCTTCATACGTTCCTGCACACGCCGGTTCCACGCGCTCACGGCGCTCGGCCGGGCGTCGAGGGCGACGCGGCCGCCCAGGACGTCCAACTGCCGTACGTAGTCGGCGAGATAGTTCAGCTGGGACTCGATCATCAGGATCATGGAGGACGTCCCGAGGCCGGTGTTGGGCCCGATGATGGTCACCCAGTTCGGGAACCCGGCCGCGGAGGAGCCGCGTAGCGCCTGCATTCCGCCCTGCCACGCCTCGGCCAGCGTCCGCCCGTCCGCGCCGACGACCCGGTCGGCGATCGGCATGTCCGTGACGTGGAAGCCCGTACCGAAGACGATCGCGTCGACCTCGGCCGTGGTGCCGTCGGCCGCGACGACCGTCGAACCGCGGACCTCGCTCAACCCGCTTGCCACGACGTCGACATTGGGCTGGGCGAGGGCGGGATAGTAGGTGCGGGAGAGCAGGATGCGCTTGCAGCCGATGCGGTAGTCGGGGGTGAGTCTGGCGCGCAGCGCCGGGTCCTTGATGGCGCGGGCCATGTTCCGCTTGGCCAACTGCTCCACCAGAACAAGCTCGTTGGGCCGCTTGGTGAAGGCCTGGGTCTGCAACTCCCGTATGCCCCACAGGAGTCCGCGCCGGGCCTGGGTGGTGAAGGGCAGCGCGCGGTGCAGGGCGCGTTCGGCGCCGCTGATGGGGCGGTCGACGCGGGGCATGACCCACGGCGGGGTGCGCTGGAAGAGCGTGAGGCGCTCCACCTCGGGCTGGATCGCCGGCACGATCTGGATCGCGGAGGCGCCGGTGCCGACCATGGCGACGCGCTTGCCGCGCAGGGCGTAGTCGTGGTCCCAGCGGGCGGAATGGAAGACCTTGCCGGGGAAGGAGTCGAGCCCCGGGATGTCCGGGATCTTGGGGTCGGACAGCGGTCCGGTGGCGGAGACGACGAGGTCGGCGGAGAGCGTCCCGCTGCTCGTCTCGATCACCCAGCACAGCTTCTCGCCGTCCCAAGTCATCATCTTGACTTCGGAGTTGAAGCGGATGTGGGGCCGGAGCCGGAAGACGTCCGTGACGTGCTCCAGATAGGCGCGGATGTGCTCCTGCCCGGAGAACGTGCGCGGCCAGTCGGCGTTCGGCGCGAAGGAGAACGAGTACAGATGGGACGGTACGTCGCAGGCGCAGCCGGGATAACTGTTGTCCCGCCAGGTCCCGCCCACGCTGTCGGCGCGCTCCAGGACGACGAAGTCGGTGACCCCCTCGCGCCGCAACCGCACCGCGGCCCCCAGCCCGCCGAACCCGGACCCGATCACCGCCACCCGCACATGCTCGTGTTCGGTCATCCCGTGCCCTTCCATACGACCATGCGACCATGCCAGTGAACACTGGCGCAATCGGAGCGTAGAGCAGCTCCTTACCGATGGGTAGGGGTCGGGACGAGGACGTTTGCATCAGCGGCTGCCGCCGCGGGTATCCGGGGTACGACGTAGGGTGCGGGCGTGGCGGAGAAGGCAGAACAGGCGGAGAAGCGCGAATACCGCATGGAGGAACTGGCCGAGGAGGCCGGCATCACGGTGCGCACCCTGCGCTTCTACCGCGAGCGCAAACTCATCCACCCGCCGCGCCGGGAAGGCCGTATCGCCTGGTACGACGAAACGCACCTGGCCCGCCTGCGCACGATCTCGGCCCTCTTGGAACGCGGCCACACCCTCAACGGGATCGCGGAACTCGCCGAGGCCTTCGACCACGGCCGCAACGTGGGCGAGCTGCTCGGCCTCGGCGCCCCCACCGAGGAGACTCCGGTCCGGCTCACCCCGGAGGCCCTCGCCGACTACTTCGGCGACCAGGCGACCCCGGAGAACTTCGCCGCCTCACTCGAACTCGGCTACCTCGGCACCGACGGCGGCGAGATCGTCCACATCAGCCGCCGCCTCCTCGACGTCACGGCCGCCCTGGTCCGCGAGGGCATCCCCCTCGCCGACGTCCTCAGCGCCGGCCGCCGCGTCCGCGAACACACGGACGCCCTCGCCGAACTCTTCACCGACCTGGTCCTCACCGAGGGCCGCACGGCGGAGGACCTGCAACGGTTGCGCCCGCTGGCGAAGAGCGTCGTAGAGGCGGAGCTGTCGATGGCGATGGACCGCCGACTGCAGACCGGCGGCGACCAGAGGCCTCAGAGGTCGTAGACCACCGTCACGGGCGCATGGTCCGACCAGCGCTCGTCATGCGTGGCCGCGCGCTCGACGTACCCCTTGACCGCCTTGGCCGCGAGCCCGGCCGTCGAGACGTGATTGTCGATCCGCCATCCGCTGTCGTTGTCGAACGCCCGCCCCCGATAGGACCACCAGGAGTACGGCCCCTCCACGTCAGGATGCAGGCCGCGTACGACATCGACATACGCCCCGTCCTCCGCGTCGAAGACCCGACCCAGCCACTCCCGCTCCTCCGGCAGGAAGCCGGAGTTCTTCTGATTGGCGCGCCAGTTCTTGAGGTCGGCGGGGTGGTGGGCGATGTTCCAGTCGCCGCAGACGACGACCTCGCGACCGTCGGCGGCGGCCCGCTCGCGCAGCCCCTTCAGATAGGCGAGGAACTCGCCCATGAAGCGGACCTTCTCGTCCTGCCGCTCGGTGCCGACCTCGCCGGAGGGCAGGTAGAGGCTGGCAACCGTGACGCCGGGCAGGTCGGCCTCGACGTAGCGGCCGCTGCCGTCGAACTCGGCCGACCCGAAGCCGACTTGGACGCGGTCCGGTTCGCGGCGGGTGTAGAGGGAGACGCCCGCGCGACCCTTGGCGGCGGCGGGGGCGTGCACGACGTGCCAACCCTCGGGGGCGCGGACGTCCTCCGGCAGCTGCTGCGCCTCGGCTCGCACCTCCTGGAGGCAGAGCACATCGGCGGAGGTCCCCGCGAGCCACTCCACGAAGCCCTTCTTCGCGGCGGCCCGCAGTCCGTTGACATTGACAGAGGTCACAGTGAGCACTCGGGCACAATACCGGCACACTGGACGGAGTCCAGATCCTCCCTACGCGAACCCTCGCCGACTCCTGCAGACCCTCACAAGCCCTCCCTACGCATAGAAGTACGATACTCGGCATGAATATGCGAACCGTCCCGTTCGACCACCCCGACGCCGTCAAGCTGAACGACCAGGTCCAGGCGGAGTACCACGACCGCTACGGCGACGGCGGCGACGCCACGATCCTGAACCCCTCGGACTTCACCCCGCCCGTCGGCGTATACCTGATCGCGTACGACGAGCACGACGACCCCGTGGCCACCGGAGGCTGGCGCTCCCAGGACGCCAACGGCGAGGGCAACGAGGACGGCGACGCCGAACTCAAGCGCATGTACGTGATCGAGCAGTCCCGCGGCCTGGGCCTCGCCCGCCGCATGCTGGCCGCCCTGGAGGAGGACGCCCGCACGGCCGGCCGCACCCGCATGGTCCTGGAAACCGGCACCAAGCAGCCAGAGGCCATCGCCCTCTACACGTCCAGCGGCTACGAGCCCTGCGTGAAGTTCGGCTACTACCGCTTCCACGACGACAGCCGGTGCTTCGCGAAGACGCTGTGAGCCCTTGCGGCTCCGGCGGCTCCGGCGGCTCCGGCGGCTCCGGCGGCTCCGGCGAGCCTTTCACGTCGGGCGGGTGGTCGGCGGAGATCCTGCCCGGGTATCGACCATCCTGTGCCGTACGGCCCGGCCCTCCTGTCGGGCGACCTCGGCGCGTCTATCGAAGGCTTGGCATCCGTTCCCGCACCGAACTCGCCCGCCGCATCCCTGACCAGGCCCCCGGGTCCGGGCCGACGCCGGGATCCTGGTCGGGGTCCTAGTCAAGGTCAGGGCCCAGATCAGGGGCGAGGCCCATGGAGCAGCTCACCGGGATATCTCGGCCGTAGAACCGAGTCCCGGTGACCGATCCCCCGCCGACGCGGACGCCCCGGTCTCGCCGTAGGAACCGTAAGAGCGGAAGGACACCCGGGCGTCCAGATCGAGGCTGTTCGCGCCGGCTGGGGACGGCACCCGGAGCGCCTCGTCGAGCACAGGCCCCAGCCGACCACAGCCCGAAGTCCTCGGCGCCGCAAAGCGGTTGTCCGCCACCCCGAAGGCGACGACCAACGGGTCCTGTGACACGACAGCCGACGCCTTGGTCTCCTTGAGCACCAGCCGTATTGGATCCGCATCGGTACCGATGGAGCACCCGGACGGCACCGCCGGCCCCGAAAGCCGGAAGGTCAGGTCCAGCTCTCCGCGCCGCTCGTCGTTCGACTGGAAGTCGAAATACCCCGCGTACTGCGGAGTGATCGTCAGCAACGTGCCCCGAACCCGCACAGGAACAGCCGCCATCCCGCCGAAGACCTGACGGAATTCGCCGTTCACAGTGCCCTCGGCAAAGGTGATCGCCATGGCTCTGCCGAGCGACTGATCGACACGACCGAGGGTCAGATGCCCGACGGCAGTCATCGCTTCGCAGCGCCAGGCCGCGGGATCGGCACCGTCAGGAAGCTCGGAGAGAGCTGGACAGGCGTCGAAGGCGGCGCCCCGTACAGGGGTGGGACCAGCCGCATAGGCCGGGCCCGCCGTAACGCCCGCCCCCAGAGTCAGAGCGGCCAGCGACAGAACAAGACGTCGAACCAGGCGGACCGAGCGGGCTGTGCGAGCGACACGAAGCATGGCGACCTCCGAATGAAGCGTCGAGTGGGTCGAGTTGAAGGAGTGGCTGCCTCCCACCAGCATTACAGACTTTCCTCTGCATAGAAAGGCTTGCAGAGAAAAATCTGCAGAGCATCGGCTGTAAGCTGCCGCCGTGAGCAAACCGCAGGAGTCCCCCAAGCCGAATCTCAAGTCGGATCCCAAGCCGAACCCCGAGTCGGATCCGGGACCGGCTCCGGAAGTGGACCCGGGGCCGACTCCCGAACCGGACCCGAGGTCGGCTTCCGAACCGGCGGCTCCCGAACCGGGCGACGCCCGCCGCACGGTCAGCGACCCCGCCGCCCTGAAGGCGCTCGCCCATCCCCTGCGACTGAAGATCCTGCGTCACCTCGGCGTCTCCGGACCGGCGACCTCGACGACCCTCGCCGCCGCCCTCGGCGAGAACACCGGCACCCTCAGCTATCACCTGCGTCGGTTGGAGCAGGGCGGGTTCATCGAGGACGCCCCGGACCGTCCCGGCGGACGCGAGCGCTGGTGGCGAGCGGTGCGTGGGCTGGACGTGCGCAGGCCCGCGCAGGACGAGATGACGGACGGCGAGCGCGCCGTCGCGGGCACGCTCGACCGGATGAGGATGGAAGAGGACGTCGAACTCGCCCGCCGATTCATGGCGGAGCAGGCGAACTCGGAGGGGTGGATGCGAGGCTCACGGAGTCTCAGCCATCTCACCGCGAAAGAACTCGGCGCCTTCCACGATGCCTACCTGGACCTACTGGCCCGCTTCTCCCACGGCCCGGAAGACGCGTCTCCCGGGGCTCGCCCCGTCCATCTACGGTGGTTCGCCCTCCCGGCAGACTGAACCCAACCTGGCCTGACCTGGCCGCCGGAGAACAGACCCCGGAAACGACGAAGGTCCCACCAATCACGAAGATTGGTGGGACCTCATCAACTACCCCTGAGTGAACTCAAGAACAGTCATTGCGGTGGACCTGTGGGGATTTGAACCCCAGACCCCCTCGATGCGAACGAGGTGCGCTACCAGACTGCGCCACAGGCCCTTGCAACGAGTGAAACTCTAGCATCCCCCTCAGGGTGCTTGGAAATCCGTTCCTTGCCTGGTCACTCGTTGGCCGCGCGGGGCCGTTCGCCGTCCTCGTACTGGTCGAACAGGGGGGTGCGGCCCCGCTCGCGGGCGCGTCGGGCGGAGGCTGCGCGACGGGCGTCGGTGCGGCCGTCCGCCGACGGTTTGTCCTCCGACGGGTCCTCCGCGTCCTCGTCCCGAGCGTCCCGGCTATCCCGGCCATCGCGCGCATCGCGGTCGTCCCGCGCGGCGGACTGCGCCTCCTGCTCCGGCGCCACAGAGCTGGAGCGGGCCGAGCTCCACGCGTCGGGCGCCCCGAGGTCCACGTCGGACGTGGCGCGCGGCGCGACCGGCGCGGTGACGTACGTCGGCAGCGGTACCGGTACCGGGTCCCAGCTGTCGCCCTGGCCCGGCCGGCGCTGCCGCTCGCGCTGCTGGTCGACCCACTCGGCGTGGTCGGTCTGCTCGACGAGGGCGCGACGGTCGGCGGCGAGCGCGGACATCCCGGGGTCCGTCTCCGGTTGTGGGCCCTCCTCGGCGTCGTCGATCCCGGCGTCCACGGACGCGCGCCTGCGCGGCTGGCGTTCCCGCAGTCGCTGCGCGGCGACCTCGGCCTGGCGCCGGTCCATCTGGTAGGCGAAGCGGCGGCGTTCCTGGGAGCGCAGGTAGGCGATGTAGCCGCTGAGGAGTACCGCCGGTACGCCGGGCGCCCAGAGCAGGGCGAGCCCGCCGACCGCCGCGACGATCGCGCCGAGCGTGAAGGCGAGGAAGAGCATCACGGTGGTACGTCGGCGGCGCGCGAGGACCTTCACACGCCGGGCGCGCGCCGCGGCGGCTTCCTCGGCGGGGGTGCGCCGCGCGACCGGGACGCGCTTGCGCGCAGGCGCGGGGGCGGACTTGGGCGCCTGGGCGGTGGCTTGTTGGGGTACCGGTTTGGGCGCCTGTTCACGCGCCGGTTCGCGGACCGGCTCACGCTCGGGTTCGCGCGTCGATTCGCGCACCGCCCCGCGCTCCGGTTCTCGCGCCGGTTCCGGCCGGTCCCGGTTCCGCTGCCGGACGGGTGCGTGCACCTGGGGACGGGCCGGGGGCATGGCGAAGGCCCGGACGTCCACCGAGTCGGTGACGGCGTCCGGCACGACGGCGCTGGGCTCCTCCTCCTCGGTGGAGCGCGCCCGCAGGTCCTTGGCATACCGGCGCTCCATTCCCGCCCGTCCGGACAGCAGCCGGATGGCGGTGCTGAAGCGTTCCGTCGGACGGGCCTCGTTCAGCTCGTCCTGCCTACGGAGCCACATCGGCACCAAGTAGGCGGCCCAGGCCCCGACAATGACTGCGTAGATGAGGCCGCTGCTGCTCACGCCTCACACGGTAGAGGGGTTTGCGTGAGGCCATCTGCCAATTGAGTCGGTGTGTCGCACGATCTGGCTGATATTTCGAGCTTTTTTTGTGACCGATGCGATCAACAGGCTGCCGAGTTGGCGAATTCATTGCCCCAAGGCGGTCATCCGTCGATCACTTTCGAACACTTATTCCATTTCCGGTCTTCCGGAGTTCCACGCCTCCGGGCTATGCGGGATTGTCGTGCGGGGTGCTCCGGGAGCGTGCCCGCTGCCAGCGGGCCAGCAACCCCTCGGGCACCTCTTCCGCGGTGAGCGCGAAGACGAGATGGTCGCGCCAGGCGCCGTCGATGTGGAGATAACGGGGCCTGAGGCTCTCCTCACGGAATCCGAGTTTCTCGACGACCCGGCGGCTGGGGACGTTCTCCGGGCGAATGCAGACCTCGATGCGGTGCAGTCCCACGGCACGGAAACAGTGGTCGACGACGAGCGCCACAGATGTCGGCATCACGCCGCGGCCGGCCACCGACTCGTCCACCCAGTAACCGATGTGGCCCGAGCACATCGAACCCCAGGTGATCCCGGCGACCGTCAACTGCCCGACCAGACGCCCCTGGTATTCGATGACGAACGGCAGCATCCGGCCCGAGTTCGCCTCGGAGCGCAGGTGCCGGACCATCTGCCGGTAGGTCGGCCGGTGCGCGATCGGCCCGCTGGGGGTGGGCGGCGGGATCGTCGCCTCCCAGGGGCGCAGCCAGTCCCGGTTGCGCCGGTTGACCTCGCGCCAGGCTCGCTGGTCGCGCAGTTTTATCGGCCTCAGGACGATGTCGCCGTCCACCAGCACGGCGGGCCAGGATGGGCTGTTCAGCTCGCACCCCCACTGGTGTCGGCGGGTCTGGGGTGATCGCCGCCTCGGATCTGGTCGACGGCGTGCGCCAGCAGGGGCTCCAGGACGGCGAGGCCGTCCCTCACCCCGCCGGTGGAACCCGGCAGGTTGACGATCAGTGTGCCCCCGGCGACTCCGGCCAGGCCCCGGGAGAGCGCCGCGGTCGGCATCTTCTCCCGTCCGAACGCCCGGATGGCCTCGGCGATGCCCGGCACCTCGTAGTCGATCACCGCGCGGGTCGCCTCGGGGGTGCGGTCGGTGGGTGAGACGCCGGTGCCGCCGGTGGTGACGACGGCGTCGTAACCGGCCTCTACGGCGGCCCGCAGCGCGGCCTCCACCGGGTCGCCGTCGGGGACCACCTGCGGGCCCTCGACCGCGAAGCCGAAGCCCTTCAGGCCGTCGGCGATCAGTGGGCCGCCCCGGTCCTCGTAAACCCCGGAGGCAGCCCTGTTGGAGGCGGTGACCACCAGTGCGCTGTACGGCGCGGGCGGCGCGCCGCCGGCCGAATCGTCGGGCGTCATGTCCGGCTCCAGTCCCCCGACTTGCCGCCCGTCTTCTCCTCCACGCGCACGTCCGTGATGACCGCTCCCTTGTCGACCGCCTTGACCATGTCGATCACGGTGAGCGCGGCGACGGAGACCGCGGTGAGGGCCTCCATCTCGACGCCCGTGCGGTCCGTCGTCTTCACGGTGGCCCGGATCCGTACGGCGTCGTCCGCGACCGACAGATCCAGTTTCACACCCGACACCGACAACGGGTGGCAGAGCGGGATGAGGTCCGGGGTGCGTTTGGCGCCCATGATCCCGGCGATGCGCGCGGTGGCCAGGGCGTCGCCCTTGGGGACCCCTTCGCCGCGCAGCAGTTCGACCACGCGGGGCGAGACGAGGACGCGTCCGGTGGCGGTGGCGGTGCGCGCGGTCACGTCCTTACCGGACACGTCGACCATCCGGGCGGCGCCCGCGTCGTCGATGTGCGTCAGTCGGTCGTGCGCAGGGGGTCCAGGGGGCTTCCCCCGGAAAGGCTCAGTCATGCTGTGTGGCGCTCCCGGTCCGGGCGTGTTGTGCGCGACACGGTACCGCCAACCAGGAGTACTCAGCCGAGCAGGACCACCTCGACCTCGGTGCCGGGCTCTACGGACTCGACGTCCTCGGGTACGACGATCAGCGCGTCGGCGAGCGCGAGGGCCGCGATCAGGTGCGATCCGGCGCCACCTACAGGGGTCACCTCGCCGTCGGCGTACGTCCCTCGCAGGAACTGTCTGCGGCCCTTCGGGGAGGTCAGCGCCTTGTCCGTGGTGAGGGTGGCCCGGGTCGTCGGGCGGTGGACGTCGTCCAGGCCCATCAGGGCACGGATCGCGGGCCGGACGAACAGCTCGAAGGAGACGTACGACGACACCGGGTTGCCGGGGAGGGCCAGCAGCGGGATGTGGTCGGGGCCGATGGAGCCGAAGCCCTGGGGTTTGCCGGGCTGCATGGCGAGCTTGCGGAAGTCGATCCCGGCGCCTTCCTCGTCCTCGTCCGCTACGGAGGACAGCGCCTCCTTGACGACGTCGTACGCCCCGACGCTCACGCCGCCGGTGGTGACCATGAGGTCGGCGCGGACGAGTTGGTCGTCGATGGTGGAGCGGAGGGTCTCGGCGTCGTCGGCGACGGCGCCCACCCGGTAGGCGATGGCTCCGGCGTCGCGGGCGGCTGCGGTGAGAGCGAAGCTGTTGGAGTCGTAGATCTGGCCGTCGCCCAACTGCTCGTCGGGCTGGACGAGTTCGCTGCCGGTGGACATGACGACCACGCGCGGGCGTGGGCGCACGCGGACCGTGCCGCGGCCGATCGCGGCGAGCAGGGCGATCTGCGGCGGGCCGAGGACGGTGCCGGCGTCCAGGGCGCGGTCGCCCGCCTTCACGTCGCTGCCCTTCGCGCGTACGTGCGCGCGTGCCTCGGCCGAGCGGTACACGTGCACGTGCCCGCCGGCGCCCTCGGGTGCCTGGCTGCGGGCCCGCATGCCGGTGACCGGGCCGTCGCCGAGGCCTCCGTCGGTCCACTCCACGGGGACGACGGCCTCGGCGCCGGGCGGGAGCGGGGCGCCGGTCATGATGCGGGCGGTCTGGCCGGGGCCCACGTGGAGCGGCTGGGCCTGGCCCGCCGCGACGTCGCCGATCACCGTCAGGACGGCCGGGAACTCCTCGCTCGCGCCCGCGACGTCCGTGACCCGCACCGCGTATCCGTCCATCGAGCTGTTGTCGAAGGGCGGGAGCGAGACCGGCACCGTGATGTCCTCGACCAGGACGCAGCCCTGGGCGTCGAGCAGTTGCAGCTCGATGGGTTCCAGGGGGCGGACGGTCGCGAGGATGTCCTCCAGGTGCTCGTCCACCGTCCAGAGGTGGTCGGGTCCTGCGGTGCGGGTCGCGGCGGTGCTCAACGTTGCTACATCTCCTCGGCTACGTAACTGCGAAGCCAGGCCCGGAAGTCCGGCCCCAGGTCTTCACGTTCGCACGCGAGTCTGACAATGGCACGCAGATAGTCGCCCCGGTCGCCGGTGTCATAGCGGCGGCCCTTGAAGACGACGCCGTGCACCGGGCCGCCGACCTTCCCCGCGGCGGTAGCCGCTGATGTATACGTCGTCGCGAGTTGCTGGAGGGCGTCGGTGAGTTGGATCTCGCCGCCGCGGCCGGGCTCGGTCTTGCGCAGTATGTCGAAGATGTGGGGGTCGAGGACGTAGCGGCCGATGATCGCGTAGTTCGAGGGGGCGTCCGCCGCGTCCGGCTTCTCGACCAGGCCGGTCACCTTGACGACGTCGTCGTCCGCGGTGGCCTCCACGGCCGCGCAGCCGTAGAGGTGGATCTGCTCGGGTGCGACCTCCATGAGTGCGACGACGCTGCCGCCGTGCTGCTCCCGGACCTCGACCATGCGCGCGAGGAGGGGGTCGCGGGGGTCGATGAGGTCGTCACCGAGGAGGACGGCGAAGGGCTCGTGGCCGACGTGCGGGGCGGCGCACAGGACGGCGTGGCCGAGGCCCTTGGGGTCGCCCTGGCGGACGTAGTGCATGGTCGCGAGGTCGCTGGATTCCTGGACCTTGGCCAGCCGGCTCGCGTCGCCCTTCTTCTGGAGGGCGGATTCCAGCTCGTAGTTGCGGTCGAAGTGGTCCTCAAGGGGGCGCTTGTTGCGTCCGGTGATCATGAGGACGTCGTCGAGCCCAGCCGACACGGCCTCTTCGACCACGTACTGGATCGCGGGCTTGTCCACGACCGGCAGCATCTCCTTGGGAGTTGCTTTCGTGGCCGGCAGGAATCTGGTGCCGAGACCGGCTGCGGGGATGACAGCCTTGCTGATCCTGGGGTGCGACTGAGTCATGCCCGAACCTTATCCGGTGCCTTTGTGCTGAATCTGTGGCTCCGATTAAAACGCTCTCATATGAGCACATTAGGAAGGGTACGGGTGGAACCTGTGCGTCACCTGGGACGTGAACCTGAGCCTGACAAGCGAATGTTGCGACGAGAGTTCCTCACGGTGAGGAACAGGTTGACGGCCGATGACGTGCGGGAGGCCGCCGTCGCGCTCGCCGATCGTGCCCTGGAACTACCCACGTTGGCGCACGCGCACACGGTGGCGGCGTACGTCTCCGTCGGGAGCGAACCCGGAACGCTCGCGCTCCTGGACGCACTCCGCGCGCGGGACATCGAGGTCCTGCTGCCGGTGCTCCTCCCGGACAACGACCTGGACTGGGGCACCTACGACGGCGAGGGCTCGCTCGCACGGGTCCAACACGGCGGAAAGATGGCCCTGTTCGAGCCGTCCGGCGAGCGGCTCGGCCCGGACGCCGTGACCGCCGCCGACGTCGTCCTGCTGCCCGGTCTGGCGGTCGACGGGCGCGGGATGCGCCTGGGGCGCGGCGGAGGGTCGTACGACCGCGTGCTGGCGCGGCTGGAGCGGGCGGGCGCGCATCCCGCGCTGGTGGTGCTGCTGTACGACTCCGAGGTCGTCGAGCACGTCCCCACGGAGGCGCACGACCGGCCGGTGCGGGCGGTGGTCACGCCTTCGGGTGTGAGGCGGTTCGCGGGGAGTTGAAGGGGAATTGAAATGGCCCTCCACGCGTGCGTGGAGGGCCATTTCGGTTGTTCGGTTGCTCAACGATTCACGGTTTCAGCACCAGGGCGTCGCTCGTACTGTCGTCGACCGCCTTGGACGAGAACGACCACGGCAGCAGCTCACCGTTGACCCACTTGCTGGTCTGGTCGGTGTAGTGCGCGCTGTAGGCGTGTCCGGAGGCTCCGGTGAGGTTGATCCACTTGGACTTGTCGAAGTCGTCGAGGTTGACCACCATGCGCATCGACGGCACCCAGACGACTCCGTAGCCGCCGGCCGCGTTCCAGCCGGTGGCGTTGACCGTGGCCTCGCCGCCGCTGAGCTTCCACGGGCCGCGGTTGAGGGCGTACTGGACGATGGCGGGGCCGTCGATACCCAGGGTCTGGTTCTTCAGGAACAGGCGGTGCAGCCTGCCCCAGCTCCAGGTGTCGATGTCCTTGCCGAGCTTGGCGGTCAGCTCCCAGCGGGCGTCGATCATGGCGCGCTTGAAGAGCTCGTTCATGTTGCTCGCCCCCGGGCGGTTGCCCGCCTTGGGAGTCTTCCACCAGTCGTTGGTGGGGTCGTCCATGAGCTTGCGGACGACCTCGAACCAGCGGTCGCCGCCGTCCGGTTGCGCCTGGTCGGCATCGCGCTCGCCGCACTCGCGCACCTTCTGGGTGTCCTCGTCGACGGGACCGGTGGTGTCGACCGGCGCGACGAACAGGCACTGGTCCTTGACCCGCAGCTCCTTGGGCAGCTTGTTGCCGAAGGCGAGCTTGAGGATGTTGCGCCAGACCGAGTTGAAGTAGGCGGCCGCCGCCGAGTCGGCGTCCTGGGTGTAGTCCCAGCCCTCCAGGAGCTTCTGCGCCTCGCGTACGTCGGCGTCGGGCTCGTCGATCTTCAGCAGCTTGGGCACGAGCAGCTTGGCGATCTCGCTGCTGTCGTCGAGCTGCATCTGCCGCATGTCGTCGGTGGAGATCTTGCCGCCGCCGTCGATCTTCGACTGGATCAGATCGGTGATGCGCTGGCTACGGGTGCCGTAGCCCCAGTCCGTGGTGAGGGTGTACGGGTACTTGTCCTTGTCGATCACCGCTTGGTTGGCGGTGACGATGTAGCCGCGTTTCGGGTTGTACTCGTACGGCAGGGCGGCCTGCGGGATGTAGCCGGTCCAGTCGTACTTGGAGTCCCAGCCGGGCACCGGCAGCGAGCCGTCGCCCTTCCCGCGCGTGGGGATCTTGCCGGGCAGCGTGTAGCCGATGTTGTTCTTGGTGTCGGCGTAGACGAGGTTCTGCGAGGGCACGTCGAACTTCGCGGAGGCCGAGCGGAACTCACTCCAGTCGGACGCCTTGTCCATGGCGAAGACGGCGTCCATGGTGGTGCCCGGGTCCTCGGCGGTCCAGCGCAGGGCGATGCCGTAGCCGTCGCCTCTGTCGGGTGCCGCGGTGTCGACGGTGGCCTTCTTGCCGACCTTCACGAGCTCGTCGTTGCGGTCGGACAGCAGCGGGCCGTTGTTGGTCTCCCGGACGACGATCTTCTTGGACGTGCCCCCGGCGACCTTGATGGTCTCCGTGCGGGTCGTGAAGGGCTTCGTCGTGCCGTCGTACAGGTAGCCGTCGCCGGAGAGCTTCTCCAGGTAGAGGTCGGTGACGTCGACCCCGGAGTTGGTCATGCCCCAGGCGATGTCCTGGTTGTGGCCGATGACGACGCCGGGCATGCCCGCGAAGGTGTAGCCGCTGACGTCGTACTGGCACTTGCTGGAGATCGCTCGGCAGTGCAGGCCCATCTGGTACCAGACGGACGGCAGCGAGGCTTCCAGGTGTGGATCGTTGGCCAGGAGGGGCTTGCCGGTGATGGTGTTCTTCCCGGCGACGACCCAGGAGTTGGAACCGATGCCCTGGCCGTTCACGCCGACGGCCGTCGGGAGGTCGTCCAGGACGTTCGAGAGGCCCGCGAGCTGGCTCGTGAGGGCCGAGCCGGACGAGGACGACGAGGAGCCCGTCGTGCCGCTCGTGGACGTGCCGGAGGAGCTGTCGCCGCCGTCGAAGGTCTTTGTGTACTCGTCGTACTCGCCCTCGGTGACGATCGGCTGGTTGCGGCTGTAGGGATAGTCCGGGTACAGGTCCGCGATCTGCTGGGGGCCGAGGCGCGTGGTCATCAGGGCGCGGTCGATCTCGTCCTTCATGTTGCCGCGCAGGTCCCAGGCCATCGCCTTGAGCCACGCGACCGAGTCGACCGGGGTCCACTTCTCGGGCTTGTAGTCGTACTTGAAGCCGAGGGCCGCGTACTCCAGGGAGATGTCCTTGCCGTCCTTGCCCTGGAGATAGGCGTTGACTCCCTTGGCGTACGCCTGGAGGTACTTCTTCGTGGAGGCCGACAGGGTGGTGTCGTACTCCTTCTGAGCCACCCGGTCCCAGCCCAGGGTGCGCAGGAACTCGTCGTCCTTGACCTGGCTCTTGCCGAACATCTCGGACAGCCGCCCGGCGGTCATGTGCCGGCGCACGTCCATCTCGTAGAACCGGTCCTGTGCCTGGACGTAGCCCTGCGCCATGAACAGGTCCGCGTCGGAGGACGCGTAGATCTGCGGGATGCCGTAGCTGTCACGCTTGACGTCGACGGGCCCGGAGAGGCCGTCGAGCGTGATCGAGCCGGTGGTCTGCGGAAGGGAGGCACGGACCGTGCTGATGGACCAGTACGCGCCGTAGGCGATGCCCCCGATGATGGCCATTACCAGAACAAGCACCAGTAGACGGGCTTTGCGCCCCTTTTTCCTGCCGGACTTGCCGGGCTTATGACCCGATGAGGCGGTGGTGTTGGGGGGCATCGCTGTCCTTGCTGTCCTAACGCGAGCGGCAGGGCGGGCTGTGCTTTTGACTGAGCGCTGGAGCAACCATAGGCGCAGGGTCCCGAGCGACTTGACGCGGTGTCGGGTACCGACGCGGACGGGCGTTCGATCTTGCCTCGCGGAGTGTCAAGAAATCGTCAAGAGTTAGGTAAGGTAACGAAGTACTTGGATGCATGGCGCCGCAGCCTCGCGTCCCCTGTACATGTGCTGCCGCCCTGTACGCGCGTCAGCCGAGGAAGGGAAGGCCACTGACTGTCCACCACCTCGACCAGCTTCTGCTCGTCTGCTCGCTCGTCCTGCTCGTCGCCGTCGCGGCGGTCCGGATCTCCTCGCGCAGCGGGCTCCCCAGCCTGCTCGTGTACCTGGGGATCGGCGTCGCCATGGGCCAGGACGGCGTAGGCGACATCCACTTCAACAACGCCGAGCTGACCCAGGTCATCGGGTACGCGGCCCTGGTCGTGATCCTGGCCGAGGGCGGCCTGGGCACGAAGTGGAAGGAGGTCAGGCCGGTCCTGTCGTCGGCCGCCACGCTGGCGCTGGCGGGGGTGGCGGTGAGCGTCGGCGTCACGGCCGCGGGTGCGCACTATCTGGTCGGCCTGGAGTGGCGGCAGGCGTTCATCATCGGGGCGGTGGTGTCCTCGACGGACGCGGCGGCGGTCTTCTCCGTGCTGCGCCGGATCCCCCTCCCCGCGCGCGTGACGGGCACGTTGGAGGCCGAGTCCGGCTTCAACGACGCCCCGGTGGTCATCCTGGTCGTCGCCTTCTCCACGGCGGGCCCGGTCGAGCACTGGTACATGCTGGTGGCCGAGATAGCCCTCGAACTGGCCATCGGCGCGGCCATGGGCATCGCGGTGGGCTGGCTCGGCTCCTGGGGGATGCGGCACGTGGCGCTGCCCGCCTCCGGTCTCTATCCGATCGCCGTCATGGCGATCGCCGTCACCGCGTACGCCGCGGGCGCCCTGGCGCACGGCAGCGGCTTCCTGGCGGTCTATCTCGCCTCGATGGTGCTCGGCAACGCCAAGCTGCCCCACTGGCCCGCCACGCGCGGTTTCGCCGAAGGGCTCGGCTGGATCGCCCAGATCGGCATGTTCGTCCTGCTCGGCCTGCTGGTCACCCCGCACGAACTGGGGGACGACGTCTGGCCCGCGCTCCTCATCGGCCTGGTGCTGACGATGGTGGCCCGGCCGCTCAGCGTGGTGGTGAGCCTCACGCCGTTCCGGGTGCCGTGGCAGGAGCAGACCCTCATGTCCTGGGCCGGGCTGCGCGGCGCCGTGCCCATCATCCTGGCGACGATCCCCATGGTGAACGGCGTGGCCGGCAGCCGCCGCATCTTCAACATCGTCTTCGTCCTGGTCGTCGTCTACACCCTCGTCCAGGGGCCGACGCTGCCCTGGCTGGCCCGCAAGCTGCGGCTCGGCGAGGGCCCGGAGGCGGCCGACCTCGGCATCGAATCGGCGCCCCTGGAGCGGCTGCGCGGACATCTGCTGTCGGTCGCGATCCCCGAGGAGTCGAAGATGCACGGCGTCGAGGTCAACGAACTGAGACTGCCGGCCGGGGCCGCCGTCACCCTCGTCGTCCGTGACGGAAAATCGTTTGTCCCGCTGCCCTCGACGGTCCTGCGGCGCGGCGACGAACTCCTCGTGGTCGCCACGGACCCCGTCCGGGACGCGGCGGAACAGCGGCTGCGCGCGGTGGGTCACGGTGGAAAACTGGCCGGGTGGCTGGGCACGGACACCACCGACGCCGGTCGTTAAGGACGCGTTTCGTACGGTTCACACGTTCACCAATCACAGGTTGAACGCGCGCGTGGTGCCCGTTTTCACAGGCCCAGCGGGCCCCATCACCTGTACGATGAAGGCACATTCTGATCGAACCAACTCTGCCTGACGCAGCGCTGGCGCGACCGTATGGCGGCCGAATCCCTCTCCGCGTGGGCACCGGTACCTACCGCAGTTCCGCGCAAGAGGACAGCTCTCGGCGCCCCCCGCACAGGGCGCGCTACCAGGTGGCAGAAAGGCACGGGCCGTGGCATCCACGGTCACCTCCCGGACGGGATCCCGTCCGGGATACGGGCAGCTGCTGCGCACACGCGGCGCCTGGACGTTCCTGCTCCCCGGCTTCGCGGCACGCCAGCCGTTCGCGATGCTCACCATCTCCATCGTGCTGCTGGTGCAGCACACCACCGGCTCCTACGGCGCGGCGGGCGCCGCCGCGGCCGTCACCGGCGTCTCCATGGCCCTGTTCGCGCCCTACAGCGGACGCCTGGCCGACCGCCACGGGCAACGGGCCGTACTGCTCCCCGGCGTCCTGGTGCACACCCTGTCGGGCCTGACGTTCACGGCGCTCGCGCTCGGCCACGCGCCCCTGTGGGCGCTGTTCGTGGCGGCCGTGCCGACCGGCGCCTCGGTGCCGCAGATCGGGCCCATGGTGCGCGCCCGCTGGGGCGTAAGGCTCCAGGACTCCCCGCTGCTGAGCACCGCCGCGGCCTTCGAGTCCGTCACGGACGAGCTGACCTTCGTCTTCGGCCCACTCCTGGCGACCGCCCTGTGCACCGCAGTGAACCCGGTCGCGGGCCTGATCACGGAGGCCGCGCTCACCCTCATCGGCGGTCTGTTGTTCGCCGCCCAGAAGAGCACCCAGCCCACAGTGGCCGTCGCCGGGCACGCACGCGTGGAGCACGTTTCCGCGCTGAGCATCCCCGGGGTGCGCGTGCTGATCGTGACCTTCCTGGGCATCGGTTCCGTCTTCGGCGGCATGCAGGTCTCCCTGGCCGCCTTCACCGAGTCGATCGGCGAACCCGGCCTGAACGGCGTCCTCTACGGCACGTTCGCCGCCGGCAACATGCTCTCCGGGGTCGTCTGCGGTGCCGTCGCCTGGAAGGTGGCCCCGCAGCGTCGCCTCCTCGTCGGCTACGCGGCCCTCGCGCTGACCGCGTCCGCCCTGTGGACCGCCCACTCGGTGCCACTCCTGGCCGGCCTGGGTCTCCTGGTCGGCATGTGTATCGCGCCCGCCCTGATCACCGGCTACACCCTGGTCGAGGGGCTCGTCCCGGCCGGCGCCCGCACCGAAGCCTTCACCTGGCTGACCGGCGCCGTCGCACTCGGTCAGGCCGCCGCCGTCACGGTCGCCGGACAACTGGAGGACCGCCTGTGGGGCGGCGCCGGTTTCCTGGTCCCGATGGTCGGTACGGTGCTCGCCCTGGGGACCCTGGTGGCCCTCCGGTCGCGCCTCGCGACCCGGCCCCACAGCCGCACCGTGGCACGTGGCGTCGGTCACCGCGTGCCGGTGGCAGTGGACTGATCCCCGGGAATACGTCACTATGGACGCTCGTTAGCACTCATTGAGTGAGAGTGCCAGGAGGAAGACAAAAGTGCCGACCTACCAGTACCAGTGCACCGAGTGCGGCGAGGGCCTTGAAGCGGTCCAGAAGTTCACCGACGACGCGCTGACCGAGTGCCCCAATTGCGGTGGCCGCCTGAAGAAGGTGTACTCCGCGGTCGGCATTGTCTTCAAGGGCTCCGGCTTCTACCGGAACGACAGCCGCGGCTCCTCGTCGAGCAGCTCGCCGGCCACCGCGAAGCCGTCGACGTCCTCGGACTCGAAGCCGTCCACCCCCTCGACCTCGTCGTCCTCCTCGGACTCGAAGTCGTCGAGCTCGGGCTCCTCGTCCGGCAGTAACAGCTCCGCCGCGTAGGACTTCTCCGCGGGACCCTGTCGTCGTACGACGGCAGGGTCTTCGGTGTTTTCAGAGCCGGTTCCTACGCCTTTTTGGCGGCGGCTAATGTGCGGGGCATGGCGAACGCAGAGATCGGCGTAATCGGTGGCTCCGGGTTCTACTCGTTCCTCGACGACGTGACCGAGATCCAGGTGGACACCCCCTACGGGCCGCCCAGCGACTCCCTCTTCCTCGGCGAGATCGCCGGCAGGCGGGTCGCGTTCCTGCCCCGGCACGGACGCGGCCACCATCTGCCGCCGCACCGCATCAACTACCGGGCCAACCTCTGGGCGTTGCGCTCCGTTGGGGTGCGCCAGGTCCTCGGCCCGTGCGCGGTGGGCGGGCTGCGCCCCGAGTACGGGCCGGGCACGCTGCTGGTTCCGGACCAGCTGGTGGACCGTACGAAATCCCGGACGGGCACGTACTTCGACGGGCTCCCGCTGCCCGGCGGCGCGGTGCCGAACGTGGTGCACGTGTCCCTGGCCGACCCCTACTGCCCGACCGGCCGGGCGGCCGCGCTGAAGGCGGCGCGCGGGCAGGACTGGGAACCGGTGGACGGCGGCACGCTCGTGGTCGTCGAGGGCCCGCGCTTCTCGACCCGCGCCGAGTCGTTGTGGCACCAGGCGCAGGGCTGGTCGGTGGTCGGCATGACCGGCCACCCCGAGGCGGCGCTTGCCCGTGAACTGGAGCTCTGCTACTCCTCGTTGACCCTCGTCACCGACCTCGACGCGGGCGCCGAGACCGGCGAGGGCGTCTCCCACGACGAGGTGCTGCGGGTGTTCGCGGCCAACGTGGACCGGCTGCGGGGCGTGCTGTTCGACGCGGTGGCCGCGCTGCCGGAGACCGGAGCGCGAGACTGCCCGTGCGTGAACGCGCTGGGCGGGATGGATCCGGGCTTCGAACTGCCGTAGCCGCCACAGCCGCCGTAGCTGGGGATGCGGAGAGGGACCGGAGATGCGGAACTTCCCGTTCGGGTGAGGGAGTTGTCCACAACCGGCGGGTAGCACACGGGCTCCGGCGGGCGGCGGCGCGAGGCCTCATCGTGGGGACCGCAAGCCGATCCCTCGTCGCAGGTGGTGGTCCCCATGTCCCTCTCCCCTCCGTCCCCTCTCTCCTTCACGGGCCCGTCGGGTACGGATTCCTTTCCGCGCCCGTTGGGCACCGACGCTCCACCCACGTGCGAGGTGCCGCACTTCGCACCCGTGCGGGTGCGCGGCGGCCGGTATCAACTGCGCCGGTTGCTACGGCATCGGAGGCGGGCCGTGGCCGCGGGGCTCGCGCTGACCGCGGCCGCGCTCGTGGCGGCGGGCCCGCGTGACGCGGCGGAGGCGCGGCACAGCGAGCGGCCTCGGGGGCACCCGGTGGTCGATCCGGTACGGCAGCGCCGGGCGGTCGAGTGGGTGTCGGCGCCCGTGCGGATCGCCGACGCCGGCACGGTCCGGCTGCTGCGGGCCGGCGACCGGGTCGATGTGATCGCCGCCGAGGAATCGGCGGCGGGCGGTGACGCTCACGTGGTCGCGCGCGGGGCGCGGGTGACGAAGGTGCCCGAGCCGATCGAAGTGGCGGACGGCGGTGGGGCGTTGGTGGTGCTGTCGGTGCCGCGCTCCACGGCGGCTCGGCTGGCCGGCGCGAGCGCCACGGCACGGTTGGCGGTGACACTGTGTTGAACCGTGCGCTCCGTGTCGCGATCCGGGCCCTCCGTCGCCTGTGCGAATTCGTGTCAAGTCCCTCGTTCGAGTTACTGAATTGGACAGGGCGGCCGGGCCTTGACGTAGGTTGCGGAGCTGTTGGTTCCACCCCTTGCGCGTGCGAGAAGAGGCTCCGAGTTGAGCGAGAAGAAGAAGGAACCGGGCGTCTGGCAGGGCTTCAAGTCCTTTCTGACACGCGGGAACGTCGTCGATCTGGCAGTCGCGGTCGTCATCGGCGCCGCCTTCACGAACATCGTCAACTCGGTGGTGAAGGGGATCATCAACCCGCTCGTCGGGGCGATCGGCACACAGAACCTGGACACCTACAGCTCGTGCCTGAGCAGCAGTTGCTCAGGCGACAAGGGCATCCAGCTGATGTGGGGTTCCGTCCTGGGAGCCGCCCTCAGCTTCGTGATCACCGCGGCGGTCGTCTACTTCCTGATGGTCCTGCCGATGTCGAAGTACCTGGCCCGGGCGGAGGCCCAGCGGAGGGCCAAGGAGGGCACGCAGGAGGTCATCGAGATCACCGAGCTGGAGGTGCTCAAGGAGATCCGCGACGCGCTGGTCGCGCAGCGGGGCGAGGGACACCGGGAGCCGTAGCCGACGGTTCGGATACGACCGACGGCTCAGGCGTGGCCGGCGGATCAGATGTGGTGGGGCGGCTTCTCGTCGAGGAAGCGCTTCAGGTCGGCAGCACTGTCGCCCTCGGTCCGCTCGCCCCACCCGCGGTCGGTGTCGTCCGAGGACGGGCGGCTCAGCGGGTCGTCGAAGACCAGCGCGGGCTTCGGATCGTGCGGCTCGGGGGCGGGGGCGGTACTCATGCCTCCAGGGTACGGCCCCCGGCGGACGTTATCTGCTGTGCTTGGTCCCATGACGTCCGAGACTCACAGACCCCAGCGCCCCCTACGGCCCCTGCGCCCGCTCACCGCCCGAGGCCGGGACGAGCCGCACCGGGTCGCCTCGTCGCTGGAGCTCTTCTTCGACCTGTGTTTCGTCGTGGCCATCGCACAGGCGGGCATCCAGCTGGCGCACGCCGTCGCGGAGGGGCATGCGGGCGAGGGCGTCCTGAACTACGCGATGCAGTTCTTCTCGATCTGGTGGGCCTGGATGAATTTTTCCTGGTTCGCCTCGGCCTACGACAACGACGACGTGCTGTACCGGGTCGTCACCCTGGTGCAGATCGCCGGCGTCCTGGTTCTCGCGGCCGGGGTCTCGCGGGCCTTCGATCAGCACGACTACGTGGTCGTCTGGCTCGGTTACCTGATCATGCGCCTCGCGATGGCCGCGCAGTGGCTGCGGGCGGCGCGGGCGGCCCGGGGTCCCGAGCAGACGATGGCGTTGCGGTACGCGGGTGGCGTGCTGCTGTGTCTGGTCGGCTGGCTGGGACTGGTGGTCCTGCCGGAGCACGCGCGGGTGTGGGTGTTCCTGGTGATGGTGATCGCGGAGCTGTGCGTACCGCTCTACGCGGAGAAGGACTTCACGACGCCCTGGCACCCACACCACATCTCCGAGCGGTACGGGCTGTTCACGATCATCGTGCTGGGCGAGACGATCGCGGCGGCGACGGTCGCCGTGAAGTCGGGGGTGGACGAGCACGACGCGCTGGGCGAGTTGCTGCCCATCGCTGCGGGCGGACTGTTGATCGTGTTCGCCGCCTGGTGGATCTACTTCGTGGTGCCGATCCACGGGCATCTTCGGTCCAACCAGCAGGCGTTCCTGTGGGGTTACGGCCACTACCTGATCTTCGCCTCGGCGGCCACGATCGGCGCGGGCCTGGAGGTGGCGGTCACGCAGGCGGTCGGCAAGGCGCACATCTCCACGCCGGCGGCGTCAGCCGCGGTCACCCTGCCGACGGCGCTGTACCTGCTCAGCGTCTGGGCGCTCCACGCCCGCCACTACAAGGTGGGCATCACCCAGCAACTGGTGCTCCCGGTGGCCGCGTTGCTGGTGATCTGCTGCACCTTCCTGGGTCACTGGGCGGTGCCCGCGGCGGGGCTGGTGTCGGCGCTGACGGTAGCGGTCGGGGTGACACTGACGGCACGTACGGTTGCCGCCGGAGAGAGCGGGACGGAGGCGACGGCAACGGTGGGCTGACGGCCACGGGATCGGCTGGGCGAGCTGGAGGGACCGGCACGGCAACATCCACGCACGCGGGACCCACCGCCACCACAACGGCCACGCGCGCTGAACCGGTCACCACCACAACGGCCACAGGCCCTGGACGAACCGGCACGGCAACGACCGCACACACTGGACCCACCGCTACAGCAACGTCCACACGCACTGGGCGGGCCGCCAAAGGATCAGCCAAGCGCACTGGCCCAACCGCCCCTGGATCAGCGGCGCGTACTGAGCCAACCGCCCCTGGATCAGCGGCGCGTACTGAGCCGACCGCCACCAGATCAGCCACGTGCACTGAACCGAGTGCGTCGCATCGGCGGCGCGTACTGAGCCGACCGTCCCCGGGTCAGTCGCGCCCGCTGGACCGACCGGCTCGTCAACGCCCACACGCGCGGGGGCTGACCGCCACCGAGACAGACACGAACGCTGGCCCAACTCCCCCCGAATCAACGACACATACTCAGCCGACCGCCACCAGGCCCAGCGCGTCCGCCGCGTCTGCCACGTCCGCCGCGCTCGCCGGGCCGACCGCCACCGAAACAACCGCCGAAGCTCAGCCGACCGCCATGGGAACAGTGGCCCAAGCTGGGCTGGCCATCCCCGATCACCGGCGCGCACCGTGCCGACCGTCCCCGGATCAGGCTCTCGCTGGGCAAGACTGAACCCCATGACAGTTGACGCATTGACGGATGTGGCCGGGGTGCGGGTGGGGCATGCGACGCGGTCGGGGGACGGGTGGCTCACCGGTACCACCGTCGTGCTCGCCCCGGAGGGCGGGGCGGTGGCCGCCGTGGATGTGCGTGGTGGCGGTCCCGGTACCAAGGAGACCGACGCCCTCGATCCGCGCAACCTGGTGCAGCGGGTCGACGCCATCGTGCTGACCGGCGGCAGCGCGTACGGGCTCGATGCCGCGTCCGGGGTGATGGCCTGGCTGGAGGAACAGGGGCGCGGGGTGCGGGTCGGCGTGGATCCGACGCACGTCGTGCCGGTGGTGCCCGCGGCCTGTGTCTTCGACCTGGGGCGGGGCGGCGCCTTCCGGGCCAGGCCGGACGCGGCCACCGGGCGGGCCGCGGTCGAGGCCGCCGCGATCAGCGGGCCCGGGGTGCGGGTGCGCGAGGGGTGTGTGGGCGCCGGTACGGGGGCGGTGGTCGGGGCGTTGAAGGGCGGAATCGGGACCGCGAGCGTCGTGCTGGAGTCGGGGATCACGGTGGCGGCGCTGGTGGTGGCCAACGCGGCGGGATCGGCGACGGACCCCGAAACGGGCGTCCTGTATGGGGAGTTGTTCCAGGGGCGCGTGACGTATCCCGAGCCGCACGTCCATGAGGCCGCGCGCGTGCGCCTCGCCGAGGCCGCCACGAAGAACGCGCCTCCCCCACTGAACACCACGCTCGCGGTGGTCGCCACCGACGCCGAACTCACCAAGGCCCAGGCGCAGAAGCTGGCCGGCACAGCGCACGACGGCATCGCACGCGCCGTACGGCCGGTACATCTCCTGAACGACGGAGACACGGTGTTCACGCTCGCCACCGGGGCCCGCCCGCTCGACGCCGAGAACCCCCTCGCCCTCAACGCCGTCCTCGCGGCCGGCGCGGAGGTCGTGACCCGCGCGATCGTGCGCGCGGTACGCGCCGCCGAGCCGGTGGACGGGCCGGGCGGGACGTGGCCGTCGTACGAGGAGCTGTACGGGAGACGGTAGGCACCCTGCGGCCACAGGCACCCCGGCGCCGGGGTGCATCCCGTGTTCGCCTCTGCGGCGGCAGGCATAGGCGTCCGCCACAGCGACCGCCGGCACCCTGCGCTCACCCCTTCCCTGCTCCGACCCCCCACCTCTGGAGGCGGGGGGTCACTTCTAACCAGTCAAAGGTCATGACAGTGGTTAGATTTACCCCCAGCTTCCAGCAACCCCCCACTCGGCGTTGGCCGCTGAGCCGAGGCGGCGTGCCGGCGAGGCGCGAACGCTCCCCCTCACACCGGCCCCTCCCACCGGCCGGTAGCCGCTAAGCCGGCCCGGCGTGCTGGCGAGACGGCAGCGCGCCCCTCCACGCTGGCCCGGAACGCAGTACAGGCAAGGGGATTCCTCCCTGAGCCAC
>NZ_JBHXME010000108.1:0-37343 GCF_042721125.1 Streptomyces sp. NPDC058469 | reverse complement strand
TACTGGGGCTTCGGGCGACGGTTTTGATGCCCGCGCGGTGTCTTCGAGTACCGGTTCTGATGCGCGTACCGGGGCTTCGGGCGACGGACTTGACGCCCGTGCGGTGTCTCCGGGCACCGGTTCTGATGCGCGTACCGGGTCTCCGAACACCGGTCCTGATGCCCGCACGGTAATTCGGAGCCACGGCCATGATCCCCGTACCGCGTCTCAGAGCAACGGCTCCGACGGCCGCGACGGGTCCGGTTCCGCACCGGCCTCCTCCGACGGTCGGCCGCGTTTCCCTGGACTTCGGCCCTTCTCGCCCCGTGTAACGGACCCCGTGAGCCCACCCCCTCCTCCAGCGTCGGCGCGCTTCCCGGACACCCCGCCCGCGCCCGGCGGCGAGGCGCTCCGCGCGAACGTCGATGGAGCCACGCGGGGAGCTGTCCCACCCCGGCCGCCCCACCGCCCTACGGCGGCGACAGGTGGTAACGAAGCGCTGTGGGAACCCAGTTCGGAGACGGACACCCCTTTCCGTCCGACCACACCGGCCGGCTCGGGCACCCCGCCGCGCCCTGCGAGCGAGGGCCCACGCCAGTCGTCCGACTGGCTTCGCCAGGATGAGACCGGGTCAGCGACACCTCCCGACTCCGTTGTCCCGCCGCGCTCTGCGGGTGAGGCTCCGCCCGAGGCATTCGACTGGTCGCGCCAGGATTCGGCTGGTTCGGGGATGCCTTCTGCTGCGGGTGCCCCGCTGCGTGCTGCGGGTGAGGTCTCCGGTGAGTCGTCCGACGGGCTTCGCCATGCCCCGGGCCGCCCGGGGACGCCTTCCGGCTCTGCTGCTCTGCCGCGTGCTGCGGGTGAGGTCTCCGGTGAGTCGTCCGACGGGCTTCGCCATGCCCCCGGCGGATCGGTAGTGCCTCCCCGCTCGGCCACCCCGCAGCGTCCGGCGGGTGAGGCTCCGCGGGAGGCATTCGACTGGTCGCGCCAGGATTCGGTTCGCCTCGCCGCCCCGGCCGGTCCGGCGGGCGAGGTCCCGGTTCAGGCGTCCGACCGGCCCGGCCAGGACTCTGCTCAGCCGGCAACGCCTCCCGGCCCGGCGACTCCGCCGCGTCCCGAGGGTGAGGCTCCGCGTCAGTCGTCCGACCCGCAGCGCCATGTCCCCACGCACCAGGGAACGTCTGTTGGCGCCGCTCCCACGCCCTCGCCCGGTTCGGCGGCCGAGTCTCCGTGTGAGTCGTCCGACCCGCAGCGGTATGTCCCGAGCCGCCCGGTAGCGCCTCCCAGCTCCGCCAACCCGCCCGGAGCGGCCGAGTCTCCGAGCCGGCAGTCCGACTGGTCGCGCCAGGACTCAGCTCGCCCCGCAACGCCTCCTGCCCCGGGCGTCCCGCCGCGCCCCGAGGGCGAGGCATCGCGTCAGTCGTCCGACTCGCAGCGCTATATCCCCACTCGGCCGGGGACATCTGCCGGTTCCACCGCCCCGCCCGGTCCGGCGGCCGAGCCCCCGCGCCAGGAGTCCGACCAGCTTGGCCAGGACTCGAACCACCCGGCAACGCCTCCAGCCCCGGTCACTCCGCCGGGTCCCGAGGGTGAGGCTCCGCGTCAGCCGTCAGACCGGCAGCGCTACGTGCCCATCCGCCCGGGAACATCGGCCAGCCCCATCACCCCGCCCCGCCCCGCGGCCGAGCCCTCGCCCCAGCCGTCCGACGGGCTCCGCCAGGACTCTGCCAGCCCGGTAACGCCTCCTAGCCCTGGTCCCGCCGCCACCCCGCCCCGCCCGAAAGCCGAGCCCCCGCACCAGGCACCCGACCGGCAACGCCACACCCCCAGTCGCCCGCCAACACCCCCATCCCGCCCCGCCCCCGAGCCCCCCTCGGAGCCCACCGATCGGCCCCGGCCGGACGCCCCTTGGCGAGGCGAGTCGTTCACGGATCCCACAGGCGGCGCGCCCAGCCGTGGCGCGTGGTCGCCCTCCGGGGCCAACGCGCCCTATCCCTCCGACACTCGGCCGGCTGACGCCCACCCCGCTGGGCCCCGCCCTTCCGGCCCTCGCCCGACCGACGCCACACCCGCCAAACCCGCCGGCCCCCCCGCATCCGGCCCCGGCTCCTCCGCGTCCGCCGGACAGAGCTCCACCGTCGACGACACCGGCGCCTGGTCACCAGCTGCTCCCAGTAAGCCAGTTGGGCCTGCCGCTGACGACGCCGACACCCGTTCCTGGTCACCGGCCGCTCCCAGCAAGCCAGTTGGCTCCACCGTCGAGGACGCCACCGCCTGGTCACCGGCCGCTCCCAGTGGCCCAGCCAGGCCCACCGCCGACGACACCCGTGCCTGGTCAACGGCCGCCCCCAGCGCCCCAGCCAGGCCCGCCCCCGACAACGCCGGCACCCGCACGTGGCCAACTACCGCTCCCAGCACCCCCGTTCGCCCCACCCTCACCCCCAACGACACCGACACCCACACCCCCGCCTGGTCTCCCTCCACTCCCGGCACCCCCACCCGTCCCCCATCCGAGACGCCCCGCCCCGCCCCCGACTCCAGCCCCGACCCCGCCTTTTCCTGGAGTGCGCCCATGAATCCCGGGGAGGGGCGGCCGGTTGTGTCGTTCGGGGAGCCGGAGGGGTATGACGAGCGGGTGCGGGCGCGGCCGTTGGGGGCGCGGATACGGTCGCGTGCCGCCGCTGTCGCCGTCTGTGTCGTGCTCGGTCTCGGGCTCATCGGCGGTGCGGTGACCGGGAGTTGGCTCACCGGGGACGACGGGGTGGACGGCGGCGCCAGCGCGTTCGCGACCGCCGGGCAGTTGTGGCACAGCGTGCCCGTCGATCAGCTGTTCCCGCCCACCGTGCAGGGACAGGGCGCCGGTCCCGGCGGCGCCGACCGCACCTGGACGCGGATCGCCGTCGCCCCGGACACCGGCTGCGCGGGCGCTTTCGACCCGCTCCTGCGCGACCTCCTCGCCCCCGTCGGCTGCCAGCGGCTCCTGCGCGCCACCTACACCGACGCCACCCAGAGCTACGTCACCACCGTCGGCATCCTCTTCACCAAGGCCGACATCACCGCGATGACCGCCCTCTCCACCCGGTTCAAGAACGAGAACCTCGGCAACCGCACCGACCTCATGCCCCGCCCGTACGCCGCCAAGGGCACCCTCGCCGCCGCCTTCGGCGACAAACAGCGGGCCTCGTGGACCGTCTCCGTCCTCACCGACGCCCCCGTCGTCGTCTACGCCGTCTCCGGCTGGGCGGACGGCCGTACGGTCGGCGTACCGGAACCCGCCGACGAAGCCGTCACGTCCGGCGGTACCACCGCCCCCGCCCAGGCCGGTCTCGGCAATGAGGCGCAGGGCCTCGCCGACCGCGTCGAGCGGAGCCTGCGCAAGACCGTCGACTCGCCCTCAGGGACCTCGACGACCTCGAAGGCCTCAGAGACCTCGGAGAAGAAGCCCTGATGAGCGTTACCGTCCGCCGGGCCGGTCTGCTGAGCGCCCTCCTGGCCGCCTCCCTCGCCCTGGTCCCGTCCACCGTCGCGCACGCCGACGGCATACGCGCCCAGGAGTGGGCCCTGGACGCCATGCACACCCAGGCGGCCTGGCAGACCACCAAGGGCAAGGGCATCACCGTCGCCGTCCTCGACACCGGCGTCGAGGCCAGCCACCCCGACCTCACCGGCAACGTCCTGGCCGGCAAGGACATGGTCGGCTTCGGAGCCAAGCCGGGCGACCGCGCCTGGGCCCGTCACGGCACCGCCATGGCCGGCATCATCGCCGGGCACGGACACGGTCCCGGCGACACCGACGGCGTCATCGGCATCGCCCCCGAGGCCAAGATCCTCCCCGTCCGAGTGATCCTCGAAGACGGCGACTCGGCCCGCGGCAAGGCCCGCACCACCCGCGGCAACGCCCTTGCGGACGGCATCCGTTGGGCCGCCGACCACGGCGCCGACGTCATCAACCTCTCCCTCGGCGACGACTCCGCCTCCGCACACCCCGAGCCCGCCGAGGACGAGGCCGTGCAGTACGCCCTGAAGAAGGGCGTCGCCGTCGTCGCCTCGGCCGGCAACGGAGGCGAGAAGGGCGACCACGTCTCCTACCCGGCCGCCTACCCGGGCGTGATCGCCGCGACCGCCGTGGACCGCTTCGGCACCCGCGCCTCCTTCTCCACCCGCCGCTGGTACGCCACGGTCAGCGCCCCCGGCGTCAACGTCGTGATCGCCGACCCCGACCACAAGTACTACGAGGGGTGGGGGACCAGCGCCGCGTCCGCCTTCGTCTCGGGCGCGGTGGCCCTCATCAAGGCGGCCCACCCGGGGCTGACCCCGGCCCAGATCAAGAAGCTCCTCGAAGACACCGCCCGCAACCCCCCGGCCGCCGGTCGCGACGACTCCCGCGGCTTCGGCTTCATCGACCCCGCCGCCGCGATCAAGGCCGCCGCCGCCCTCAAGCCCACCGGCCTGCGGTCCGCCGCCTACGGCAAGAAGTACTTCGGCTCCGGCCCGGACACCGCCGAGACCGGCAGCCACACGTCCGACTGGGCGGGCCCCCTCGCGGGCAGCGTCGGCGGAGTCCTGCTCGTCGCCGCGGTCGTCCTGTGGCGCGGCCGACGCCGACGCCACGAGGCCTTCTGAACGCAGAGGTGAGCAGGGGCAGTCAGTCCGTCGCGGACGCCGAAGCCGCCGTAGTGGAGCCGCCGCTCTCGCCGAACGCCGCGACCCCCGCCTTCGCCGCCGCCTCGATCAGTGAGATGCCCTGGGTCTGGGTCGTGCTGCCCTTCGACACCACGGCGACCAGGTACTCGTCGCCGTCCGTGCCGGTCACCCGGCCGATGCTGTTGACGTCCCACAGCCCGGTCGTGCTGCGCGCCAGCCAGCCGTTCTTCAGCTTCCACCGCGAGCCGTCGGCCGCGGCCGACACCCCCCACTGCTGGTCCGCTTCTATCTTCCCCATCAACCCCTGGATGTACGACTTCGAGGCCGAGTTCAGCTTCGAGTCGTCCCCGAACACCTGCTGGAGCAAGGTGAGTTGATCTGCGGCCGTGGTCTGGGTCAGCCCCCAGAGCGGGCCGTCGCCACCCGTGGTGCCCGTCAGCCCCAACGTCTTGTTGGCCGCGTCGAGCCCGTCCGCCGTGCCGATGATGTTCCACAGCGCTGTCGCGGAGTCGTTGTCGCTGTTCTCGATCATCGTGGTGGCGTACGACTTCTCGGTCGCCGTCAGCTGCCGGCCCGCGTCCTGCGCCTGGAGCAGCAGCGTCGCCAGGATGTCGACCTTGACGATGCTCGCCGTGTCGAAGGCCGCGCTGCCGTACGTGGCGCTCTCGCCGGAGGTCACGTCGAGCACCGCCACCGACACCTTCTGGTCGCCGGTCGGGGTCACCGACTTCATGGCCTTCGCCAGCAGCGCGTCGTAGTCCACCGTCGGCTGCGTCACAGGTTCCACCGTCGCCTCCCGGCTGCCCGACGCCGAGGCCGACGGCGCCGCCGACGACGATACGACGCCGGAGTGCGCGTGTGCCTTCACGTACACGGTTCCCGCCGCCGTAGCGCCCACGACGGCCACTGCGGCGAGGGCGATGTACGGGAGCGGACGGCGTCGGGAGGGACGCGCGCGGTGGCTTTTGCGGGCGGCTCTGGAAGACTCCATGCCCGCGATCGTGGTGGCGGCGACTGTGCGAAACGTGAGACGAAAGTTAGATGTCTGTCAACTGTGTCTGAGAAAGGTGTGAAAGCTGTGTCCCCCGTGTTTCGGGACCCGCACAAGCCCTGCAACATCCCCCCGATAGGGTCGGTCACCGTGGCGAACAAGAACATTCCCGACTCCGGCTACTCCGACGACGACGGCACGGCCGACCCGCGACTGGGCGCGGCGCTCGCCGCCTGGGCCGAGGACCGCACCGCCGTGAGCCCCGTCCTGGAGGCACTCAAGGACGCTCGGCTGCTCGTGCCCGTGGTGGCCGTGCTCGGCGAGGTCGAGGAGGACGAGAACGGGCTGCGCCGCGAGAAGACCAGCGACATGGCCGTGCCCACCCTGAAGGCCGGCGGCCGTACCGCGCTGCCCGCCTTCACGTCCACCGGCTCGCTGGCCCGCTGGGACCCGGCGGCCCGGCCCGTGGCCGTACCGCTGCACCAGGCCCTGCAGGCCGCCGCGCACGAGAAGGCGGACACGGTGGTGCTGGACATGGCGGGGCCGGTGCCCTTCGAACTGTCGGGGCCTGTGCTGCTGGCCCTCGCCGAGGGGCGTACCAGCGCGGACCCGCTCGCCGACCCGGTGGTCGTGGAGGCGGTGCGTGCCGTGGTCGCCGACGTGCGCGCGGTGCTGCGTGCCTACCTCGGCCCCGGCCGGGCCGACGGCACCCTCGCGCTGGTCTTCGAGCCCGCCGTACCGCACGACGCCGGCGTCCACGCGGTCGCACGCGGCCTGGCCGCCGACGAGACACTGAGGGCCCGCCTGGTGCGCGGTCTCGACCTGGCGGTCCTGCCGGCCGGGACGACGCCTCCGGGCGAGCCCTTGTACGTACGAGGATGAGCCGACAGCCGTCGTAGGGGATGGCTGCTAGCCGTAGATCGGGCCCGTGTACTTCTCGCCAGGGCCCTGGCCCGGCTCGTCGCGGACGAGGGACGCCTCGCGGAAGGCCAGCTGGAGGGACTTCAGGCCGTCGCGGAGCGGGGCCGCGTGGAACGAGCTGATCTCGGTCGCGCTCGCGTCAAGGAGGCCGGCCAGGGCGGTGACCAGCTTGCGGGCCTCGTCCAGGTCCTTGTACTTGTCGCCCTCCTCGGTCAGACCGAGCTTCACGGCGGCGGCGCTCATCAGATTCACGGCGACCGTCACGATCACCTCGACCGCCGGGACCTCCGCGATGTCGCGGGCCATGGCGTCGAAGTCGGGGGCGTCGACATCGGGGGACTCGGGAGGGGTGTCACTCATGCCCACACGATAGGCCCCGGTGTACGGCGGTTCGCACCGCCCCCGGGGAGCTGCTAACCTTGTGTGATGACCGGCCAGGCACTGTTGTGCCCGGCCAACAAGTGGAGGCTCCGACTCTCCCACCTGACTGTCCTCACGGACGGCGGGTCACCCCGGTCAGGCGGTCACCATCGTTCCGTACGGACGATGGAGTCGCCCGAAAGCGCGCCCCGCGATCATCGCGGCGGTGCTCCGGCAGTGTTTTGGAGCCCCGTCTTGTGATCGTCCGGGGCATTTTTTGTGTTCCGGCGCGGTTAGGTCTGTCTACCTAAGACAAACGCGGCCGTCCGCCAGATGGCCGTGTGGTGCTAACCGAGGAGGATCCATCAGCACCGAGCCCCGTATCAACGACCGGATTCGCGTTCCCGAAGTGCGACTTGTCGGTCCGAGCGGCGAGCAGGTCGGGATTGTTCCGCTTGCCAAGGCCCTTGAGCTTGCGCAGGAGTACGACCTGGACCTGGTCGAGGTTGCGGCGAGTGCACGTCCGCCGGTCTGCAAGCTCATGGACTACGGGAAGTTCAAGTACGAGTCGGCCATGAAGGCCCGTGAGGCGCGCAAGAACCAGGCGCACACGGTCATCAAGGAGATGAAGCTCCGGCCGAAGATCGACCCGCACGACTATGACACCAAGAAGGGTCACGTCGTCCGGTTCCTCAAGCAGGGCGACAAGGTCAAGATCACGATCATGTTCCGTGGTCGCGAGCAGTCCCGGCCGGAACTCGGCTACCGACTGCTGCAGCGGCTCGCGGAGGACGTGGCCGACCTCGGGTTCGTCGAGTCGAACCCGAAGCAGGACGGCCGAAACATGATCATGGTTCTCGGCCCGCACAAGAAGAAGACCGAGGCCATGGCCGAGGCCCGTGAGGCCCAGGCGGCCCGCAAGGCGGAAGCGAAGGCCAACCCGGGCAAGTCGCAGAACGCCGCGGAGTCCGAGTTCGACGACGAGAACATCGACGACGAGAACATCGACGGCGAGAACATCGACGGCGAGAACATCGACGGCGAGAACATCGCCGACGAGGGCGACGTCGCCGAGGTCGAGACCGTCGAGGCCCCGGCCGAGGCTCGCGCCGACGCCTGATCCCCGGACGCCAGTCCAGGGATGTAACCGAAACAAGAGCGACGCTCCACCTGTGCCCGGTTTCACGACCGGGCACCGGAGCGCCACCGACGAGGAGATACGGCGCTATGCCGAAGAACAAGTCGCACAGCGGTGCCAGCAAGCGCTTCAAGATCACCGGCTCCGGCAAGGTGCTCCGCGAGCGTGCCGGCAAGCGCCACCTGCTCGAGCACAAGTCGTCCCGCGTGACGCGTCGCCTCACCGGCAACGCCGAGATGGCCCCGGGCGACGCCAAGAAGATCAAGAAGCTTCTCGGCAAGTGACGTACGCGGCGCTCCCGTTGAGCGCCGTACGTCTGGACCGGGACCCCATCGATTCCGGGCCGTGTGAGTCCAACCACGGCCCCGCTACAAGGAGTTAAACAAGTGGCACGCGTCAAGCGGGCAGTCAACGCCCACAAGAAGCGCCGGGCGATCCTCGAGGCCGCCAAGGGCTACCGCGGTCAGCGTTCGCGCCTGTACCGCAAGGCCAAGGAGCAGGTCACCCACTCTCTGGTCTACAACTACAACGACCGCAAGAAGCGCAAGGGCGACTTCCGTCGGCTGTGGATCCAGCGCATCAACGCCGCTGCCCGCGCCAACGGCATCACCTACAACCGCTTCATCCAGGGTCTGAACGCGGCGAACATCGAGGTCGACCGCAAGATCCTCGCGGAGCTGGCCGTCAACGACGCCGGTGCGTTCGCCGCGCTGGTCGAGGTTGCGCAGAAGGCTCTGCCCAGCGATGTGAACGCGCCCAAGGCTGCGTGACGCTGCGCTGGCTTGAGCCGTGTGTTGAAGGACCCGCAGGTTTTTAGCCTGCGGGTCTTTTGCTGCCGGCCCGAACCCGGTCCGTTGTCGGGTGCGGGCTCGTTGTGGCTGGTCGCGCAGTTCCCCGCGCCCCTAAAGAAGCACGGTCGGCCTGAGATTGAAGGTGAAGCGGAGTATGTCCCCGAACGGTCCCGAACTCATCTCTCCCCGTTCCTCTCGTGTGGCCGCCGCCCGGCGGCTCGCGAAGCGGAACTTCCGAGGGAAGGAGCGGCTGTTCCTTGCCGAGGGGCCGCAGGCCGTGCGGGAGGCGGCGGGGTACAAGGACACGCTCGTCGAGCTGTTCGCGACCGTTGAAGCCGCGGAGCGGTACGCCGACATCGTCGGGGAGGCGCGGGACGCCGGGGCCCGGGTGCATCTCGCGGACGAGCAGGTCATCGCCGATATCTCGACCACCGTCACGCCGCAGGGGCTGGTCGGGGTCTGCCGGTTCCTCGACACCCCCTTCGAGGAGATCCTGCGGGCGCGGCCCAAGCTCGTCGCCGTGCTCGCCAACGTGCGCGACCCCGGCAACGCCGGCACCGTCCTGCGGTGCGCCGACGCCGCCGGTGCCGAGGCCGTCGTACTGACCGACGCTTCTGTCGATCTCTACAACCCCAAGGCCGTACGGGCCTCCGTGGGCTCTCTCTTCCATCTCCCCGTCGCCGTCGGCGTGCCCGTCGAGCAGGCCGTGGCCGGGCTCAAGGGCATCGGGGTGCGCATCCTCGCCGCCGACGGGGCAGGCACCGACGACCTCGACGACGAGCTGGACCAGGGCACCATGGGCGGCCCCACCGCCTGGGTGTTCGGCAACGAGGCCTGGGGGCTTCCGGAGGAGACCCGCGTCCTCGCGGACGCCGTCGTGCGGGTTCCGATCCACGGGAAGGCCGAAAGCCTGAACCTGGCCACCGCCGCCGCCGTATGTCTGTATGCGTCGGCGCGTGCACAGCGCGCCTCCGGAGGGTGCCGCTCTGTCACCGACAGCTAGTAGGGTGACCAGCTCGGGGGCCACCTGCGCCGTATGAGAAGAGGTGGGGTACGGGGATGACTGTCGGCACGAGCAGCGCGCCGGGAGCACGGGGCGTGCCCCAACCGTCCGCGCCCCCGCCCGGCGAACTCGCCGACCTCGGCATCGACCCCGACGAACTGCCCGACGGTCTCGTCATCGCCGACGAGCATGGACAGGTCGTCTGCTTCAACGCCGCCGCCGAGCGCATCACCTCCGTCGCCGCATCCGACGCCCTCGGACAGCGACTGGAGAAGGCCCTCCCGTTAGAGGACCTGGAGGGCCGCCGCTGGTGGCAACTGACCGATCCCTACGGCGGGTTGGCCATCCGGGTGCGGCAGCCCGAGCGCAATCTCCTGCTGCCGGGCGGCCACGAGGTCCTCGTCACCGCACGCTACGTCCGCAGCGAACCCCTCGGCCCGGTCCGCCGCGTCGTCGTCTCCCTCCGCGACACCGAGGCCCGCCGCCGCACCGAGCGCAGCCACGCCGAGCTGATCGCCACCGTCGCCCACGAACTGCGCTCGCCGCTCACCTCCGTCAAGGGCTTCACCGCCACCCTGCTCGCCAAGTGGGAACGGTTCACCGACGACCAGAAGCGGCTGATGCTGGAGACCGTCGACGCCGACGCCAACCGCGTCACCCGGCTCATCGCCGAGCTGCTCGACATCTCCCGCATCGACTCCGGGCGGCTCGAACTGCGCCGCCAGCCCGTCGACATCGGCGCGGCCGTCGGCCGCCACATCCAGGCCTACGTCGCCGCGGGCCAGACCGCCGACCGGTTCCTGCTCCGTGTCGAACAGCCGCTGCCCGACCTGTGGGCCGACCCCGACAAGGTCGACCAGGTGCTGAGCAACCTGCTGGAAAATGCGGTGCGCCACGGCGAGGGAACCGTCACTATCGACGTCACGGCCTCGGCCTCCCCCCGCGAGGGGGAGGAGACCGGCACCTCGGTGACGGTGAGCGACGAGGGCCCAGGCATCCCGGAGGAGTCCATGAACCGCGTCTTCACCCGCTTCTGGCGGGGCAGCAAGCGCGGCGGCACGGGCCTCGGGCTGTACATCGTCAAGGGCATCGTCGAAGCACACGGCGGCACCATCACGGTCGGCCGCGCCCCAGGCGGCGGCGCCGAGTTCCGATTTATGTTGCCCGTGGGCACCCCGGCGTATCTCCAGTAGCCGCCGACGAGGCCCCACGGGCGCGGTCACCTGTCTCACCCCCGTTAGACTCGGCCTTTGGCACCTTTGCGTCCCTCGATCGATGTGGACGATTCGTCTCCGAGTCGTCGACGGGGACCATCCGCCAGCCAACCGGAAGCACGGGAAGAGATGTCGGCACCGAATAAGTCGTACGACCCTGTAGAGGTCGAGGCCTTGAAACCGGAAGAGATCGAGCGCATGCGGGACGAGGCGCTCGCCGCCTTCGCCGCCGCCGGCGACCTCGACGCGCTCCAGGAGGCCAAGGTCGCCCACACCGGCGGTACCTCCCCCCTCGCCCTCGCCAACCGCGAGATCGGCGCGCTGCCCCCGCAGGCCAAGGCCGCGGCCGGCAAGCTCGTCGGCCAGGCGCGGGGCGCGGTGAACAAGGCCCTCGCCGCCCGCCAGGCCGAGCTGGAGGCCGACCGCGACGCTCGCGTCCTGGTCGAGGAGGCGGTGGACGTCACGCTGCCGTACGACCGCGTACCGGCCGGCGCCCGGCACCCGCTGACCACGTTCATGGAGCGCGTCGCCGACGTCTTCGTGTCCATGGGGTACGAGATCGCCGAGGGCCCCGAGGTCGAGGCGGAGTGGTTCAACTTCGACGCCCTGAACTTCACCCCGGACCACCCGGCCCGGCAGATGCAGGACACCTTCTTCGTCCAGGGCCCCAAGGGCACCGAGGGCGACGAGTCCGGTGTCGTGCTGCGCACCCACACCTCGCCGGTGCAGGCCCGCGCCATGCTGGACCGCGAGCCGCCGGTCTACATCGTGTGCCCCGGCCGCGTGTACCGCACCGACGAGCTGGACGCCACGCACACCCCGGTCTTCCACCAGATCGAGCTCCTCGCCATCGACGAGGGCCTGACCATGGCCGACCTCAAGGGCACGCTCGACCACATGGTCCAGTCGCTCTTCGGCGCGGAGATGAAGACCCGGCTGCGGCCGAACTACTTCCCCTTCACCGAGCCGTCCGCCGAGATGGACATGCTCTGCTACGTCTGCAAGGGCGAGTCCGTCGGCAACCCCGACCGCCCCTGCCGTACCTGCTCCTCCGAGGGCTGGATCGAGCTGGGCGGCTGCGGCATGGTCAACCCCCGCGTCCTCGTGGCCTGCGGTGTGGACCCGGAGAAGTACAGCGGATTCGCCTTCGGGTTCGGCATCGAGCGGATGCTGATGTTCCGCCACAACGTCGAAGACATGCGAGACATCGTCGAGGGCGACGTCCGGTTCACCCGGCCGTTCGGGATGGAGATCTGATGCGCGTCCCGCTTTCTTGGCTGCGGGAGTACGTCGACCTGCCGGCGACGGAGACCGGCCGCGACGTCCAGGCCAAGCTCATTTCCGTCGGCCTTGAGGTAGAGACCGTCGAGCAGCTCGGCGACGGCCTCAAGGGCCCCCTCGTCGTCGGCAAGGTCCTCACCATCGAGGAGCTGGAGGGCTTCAAGAAGCCCATCCGCTTCTGCACGGTCGACGTCGGCCGTGCCAACGGCACCGGTGAGCCCCAGGAGATCGTCTGCGGCGCCCGCAACTTCGCCGTCGGCGACAAGGTCGTCGTGGTCCTCCCCGGCGCGGTCCTGCCGGGCGACTTCGCGATCGCCGCGCGCAAGACGTACGGCAAGACCTCGCACGGCATGATCTGCTCCGGCGACGAGCTGGGCATGGGCGACGACGGCTCCCACGGCATCATCGTGCTGCCGCCCGAGCACGAGGTCGGCACCGACGCGATCGAGCTGCTCCAGCTCGTCGACGAGGTCCTCGACATCGCCGTCACGCCCGACCGCGGCTACGCCCTGTCGATCCGCGGCGTCGCCCGCGAGACCGCCATCGCCTACGGCCTCCCGCTGCGCGACCCGGCGCTCCTGGACGTACCGCAGCCGAACGCCTTCGGCTACCCGGTCCAGGTCTCCGACCCGATGGGCTGCGACCGCTTCACCGCCCGCACGGTGACCGGCCTCGACCCCGAGGCCCGCTCCCCGCTGTGGCTGACCCGCCGCCTCCAGAAGGCGGGCATGCGCCCGATCTCGCTCGCCGTCGACATCACGAACTACGTGATGCTGGAGCTGGGCCAGCCCCTGCACGCCTACGACCGCTCCCGCGTCCAGGGTCCGATCGGCGTGCGCCGGGCCACCCAGGGCGAGAAGCTCACCACCCTCGACGGCGTCACGCGCACGCTGGACGCCGAGGACCTGGTGATCACCGACGACCGCGGGACCATCGGCCTCGCGGGTGTCATGGGCGGCGCCAACACCGAGATCGACGACACCGAGGGCACCACCACCGAGGTCGTCGTCGAGGCCGCACACTTCGACGCGCTCTCCATCTCGCGCACGGCCCGCCGCCACAAGCTGGCCTCCGAGGCGTCCAAGCGCTTCGAGCGCGGAGTGGACCCGCAGGCCGCCTCCGCCGCCGCGCAGCGCACGGTCGACCTCCTGGTCCTCCTCGCGGGCGGCACGGCGGACGCGGGCGTCACCGAGGTCATCGCGCCCTCGGCCCCGCACACCATCAGCATCCCCGCCGACCACCCGGACAAGGTCGCGGGTGTGGCCTACGGCCGCGAGACCGTCGTACGGCGTCTCCAGGAGGTCGGCTGCGACGTGTACGGGCAGGACGAGCTGATCGTCACCGTCCCGTCCTGGCGCCCCGACCTCACGGACCCGAACGACCTGGCCGAAGAGGTCATCCGCCTGGAGGGCTACGAGAACCTGCCCTCCACGCTCCCCAAGCCCCCCGCGGGCCGGGGCCTCACCGACCGGCAGCGGCTGCACCGCCGCGTCGGCCGCGCGCTGGCCGGCGCCGGTTACGTCGAGGCGCCGAACTACCCCTTCATCGGCGAGCACGTCTTCGACCAGTTCGGCCTGGCCGCCGACGACCCGAACCGCAAGGTCGTCAAGCTGGTCAACCCGCTCTCCGACGAGGAGCCCGCGCTCCGTACGACGCTGCTGCCGGGCCTGCTCGGTGCGCTGCGCCGGAACGACGGTCGTGGCTCGCACGATCTCGCGCTGTTCGAGACCGGGCTGGTCTTCCACCCGCGCGAAGAGCTGAAGATCGCCGTACGGCTGCCCGTCGACCGGCGTCCTACCGACGAGGAGATCGCCTCCCTCACCGAGGCGCTTCCCGTTCAGCCCCGGCATGCCGCGGTCGTCCTCACGGGCGCCCGCGAGCAGGCCGGCTGGTGGGGCAAGGGCCGTCCGTCCGACTGGGCCGACGCGGTCGAGTCGGCACGGGTGCTTGCGCGTGAGGCCGGTACGGACCTCGTTGTGCGGGGTGGGCAGTACGGGCCGTGGCACCCGGGTCGCTGCGCGGAGCTTGTCGTTGTCGTCGACGGCGTCGAGCAAGTCATCGGGTACGCCGGGGAGTTGCACCCCGGTGTGCTGAAGACGCTGGGGCTGCCCGCGCGTACCAGTGCGATGGAACTCGACCTGGATGTGCTGGAGTTGGCGTCTTCGGGTGTTCCCAAGGGGCCGAAGATCTCCACGTTCCCTGTCGCTACGCAGGATGTCGCGCTCGTCGTTGATGTGGCTGTGCCGCATGCGGGTGTCGAGGCGGCGTTGCGTGAGGGGGCCGGTGAACTGCTGGAGTCCATCCGGCTGTTCGACGTGTACGAGAATGCTGCGCAGCTGGGCGAGGGCAAGAAGTCGCTGGCGTATGCGTTGCGGTTCCGGGCGGCTGATCGGACGTTGACTGTGGATGAGGCGTCTGCGGCTCGGGACGCGGCGGTTTCGCTTGCCGGGGAGCGGGTTGGGGCTGTGCTTCGGGGCTAAAACGGGGCTAAGGGGTGGGGAGCTGCTGTTGTTTGCCGGGTGCGGGTTCGCCGTGGCTGGTCGCGCAGTTCCCCGCGCCCCTAAAAAAGGGGCGCTTCCCCTGGCCTGGATTTAAGGTCCCACCTGCATAAATGCATGTGTCTCGGGTGTCTCACTCGTTCGGGTGAGAAGTTCGGGTGATGTGGCCCGATCGGGGCATGTGGTCGACAGAATCGGACCGGCCTCTCGGGGTCGGTCCGATTGCGCTGTCGGGGCCTATTTGGGGGGCCACAGGCATGATCCGCATCAAGGCTGGGGTGCCCCGCAGGACGCGCCCGAGGACGCGTGCCCGCCGTCCGCTGCGCAGGGCGCTCGCCCTGGGGCTGCCCACGGTCTGGGGCGCCATAGCGATCACCTACAAACTCGCCTGCCCGCTCGCCCAGCAGAACAGCCTGGGCGCACGCATCGTCACCAGCGCGGTGTTCTTCGCGGTCGGCACCGGTCTCATCGTCCAGGTCCGCCGCTCCCTGCTGCGCGAACTGCGGCAGATCCGTCAGATCGCCGGCGCCGCCCAGAACGCCCTGCTCCGCCCACTGCCACCTCGCCTCGACGGCCTGAACATCGCCGCCGCCCAACTGTCCGCCGAACGCGGGGCGGTGGTCGGCGGCGACCTGTACGAGGTGGTCGCCACCGAGTACGGCGTCCGGGTCGTGATGGGCGACGTACGCGGCCACGGCATCTCCGCGATCGGCACGGTCGCCGCCGTCCTCGGCAGCTTCCGCGAGGCCGCCCACGACGAGCCCGACCTGGACGGCGTCCTGCGCCGCCTGGAGCGCGCCCTCGCCCGCCACCTGCGCGAACGCGCCCGCGCGGAACATCCCTCGTCGGGCGGCCTCGACCCCGACAGCCCGGTCGCCGAGGAGTTCGTCACCGTATTGCTGCTGGAGATCGGGAGGGACGGCGAGGTGCGGGGTCTCAACTGCGGTCACCCGTGGCCGTATCTGTTGAGCGGAGCGAGTGTGGAACCACTTGCCCGGGCGGATCCACTCCCACCTCTCGGCCCGTTCCCGTTGCCGACGGAGTTGCCGTTCGTCTGCTGCGGCCAACTGCTCCCGGGCGAGGCCCTGTTCCTCTACACGGACGGAGCGGAGGACGCCCGTGACGCGCGGGGCCGTTTCTTCCCATTGAGGGATGTGTTGACCGCGGCGGTGGCCCAACACCCGCTTCCCGTACCCCAGTCGGTCCTGGGTTCGGTCTTCACGGCTCTACTCCGCCACACAGGCGGCACCCCTACGGACGACGTGGCGGTGCTCGTCCTGAGCAATGACCGCAAGCTGGCGCATCCCTACCCAGGGGCGCGGGACTGTGACATCAGCGGCTCCGCCGCCGGGGCGCGCTCAGCCACAACGCACCCGCAGCCGACCAACTACCGACAGCCCAACGGTGTTTAGTCGCCCCGCAAAGCCAGGCCGCCGCACTTACGAGGGGGAGCCGGCGGCCCGGCCGGCCTCTTGCGAGGCAATCCAGTCAACCGGTTGGAAACTCTCCGCGACAGTGTGCACACGCCGCGGATTCGCGTACTCCGTTCACACCCCGTGTGAGCGGACCCGCACTACTCTGTCCGCACCGAGTCACCGGGGGGCCATCCATGCAGCCCAACACACTCCTCGACGCGATCCTGGACGAGGCGGGAATCTCGCACGCGGGACTCGCCGCACACGTGAACCAGGCGGGACGAGCCCGAGGGCTCGCGCTACGGTACGAACACACCGCCGTGGCACGGTGGTTGAAGGGCCAGCGCCCGCGGGGCCAGGTCCCCGACCTGATCTGTGAGGTCCTCGCGACCCGCCTGCACAGACCCGTCACCCTCGACGACATCGGCCTCGGTGTACCGGGCGAACCGTCCGCCCCGCACGGCACCTCCCTCTCCGGCTTCGTCGAGCGGGCCACCGCCCTGTGGCGCTCCGACGAACAGCAGCGCCCGCACATCCTCGGCGCGCCCGCCGTCACCGGGACGCCCGCGGTGATGCCCGTGTGGGAGTGGGAGAACCCGCCCGAGGACGTCGACGTCTCGCGCGGCGGCCGGCACCGGGTGAGCATGGCCGACATCGAGATGCTGCGCGCGGCCCGCGCCCACTACGAGCAGATGTACCGCAAGGCCGGCGGCGTCGCGACCCGCACCCGCATCGTCGGCTTCCTCAACTCCGAGACCGCCCCGCTGCTGCGCGGCAGCTACACCGATGCCACCGGCCGCCAACTGCACCGCGCCACTGGTGGGTTGGTGGCGATCACGGGCATCTGCGCCTACGACTCCGACGCGCACGGCCTCGCCCAGCGCTACTTCCACCAGGCGCTCAGACTCGCAAAAGCCAGCAACGACAGGGGACTTGGCGCGTACGTCATCGCGTTGCTCGTCAACCAGTCGCTGTTCATGCGGGAGTTCCGCCAGGCCGTCGCCTTCGCGGAGGCCGCGCTGCGGGCGGCCGGCCGGCAGATCACCCCGGCGCTCGCCTCCGACCTGTACGCGATGCAGGCGAAGGCGTACGCGCACCTCGGCGACGGCACGAGCGCCCTGTCCTGCATCCGGCGTGCCGAGCAGGCCGCCGAACGCATCCGGCGCGGATACGAACCCGACGAGACCGGCTATGTCCAGCCGGGACTGGTCAACGTCCAGGTGGCGGAGGCGCTTCTCAGCCTCGGCGATCTGACGGCGGCGGGGGAGCACGCCACGGCGGCCGTGGACACTCCGGCACACGACCGGGGCCGCGTGCACCGGCTGGCCATGCTCAGCCAGATCGAACTGCGCCAGGGAAACGCCGACAAAGCGGTGGCCACGGCGCTGCAGATGGCCGAGCAGGCACGGGGCATGGAGTCCCAGCGACTGCGCGACAGACTCCGCGCGGTACGCGAGTACCTGGTGCGCAGCGACTGCGCGGGTACCACCGAGGCGGCCGAACTCATCGACGGGGCACTGCGCGTACCGCTGTAGAAAGCGCCCTGGAAAGCGCCGTAGACCACAACACAGTCCCTGCTGCGATATTGCCACTTACTCGACGGAAGGTGGCAGAACCGTGCAGTGGACGAAACAGAACGAACAAACTGTGTACTCAAATCGCTGGTTCAGCGTCAATCTCGCCGATGTCGAACTACCCGACGGCCGGCACCTCGACCACTTCCTCATACGGCTACGTCCGGTGGCCGTGGCGACGGTGGTCAACGAAACCAACGAAGTACTCCTCCTGTGGCGGCACCGCTTCATCACCGACAGCTGGGGGTGGGAGCTCGCGGCCGGCGTCGTGGAGGACGGCGAGGACATCGCGTGCGCGGCCGCCAGGGAACTGGAGGAGGAGACCGGCTGGCGGCCGGGGCCCCTGCACCACCTGATGAGCGTGGAACCGTCCAACGGGCTCACGGACGCCCGGCACCACATCTACTGGGCCGACGAGGGCGAGTACACCGGACACCCCGTGGACGACTTCGAGTCGGACCGCCGGGAGTGGGTGCCGCTCAAACTCGTACCCGACATGGTCGCCCGCGGGGAGGTCCCGGCCGCCAACATGGCGGCCGCGTTACTGCTGTTGCACCACTTGAGGCTCGGGGAGGATGCAGCGCCCCAAAGGGGCGCGGGGAACGGCGCGACCAGCCACGACGTACCCGCAGCCAACCCACCGTCCTTCGAGCGGAACGTCTAGCGTCCCAGGACCTGCCAGACCGTCACGACAAGGGCGCCCACGGCGGTCAGCGCCGCGATGGCCGGCAGCGGCCACCGGGTGTGCTCAAGTGCAAAGATTCGCGCGCTCAGATCGTCCAGTTCCTTGTCCGTTTCCTCGGTGCGATGGCTGAGCAGGGCCAGCCCTCCCTCGACACGCGCGTAGGCGACGTCGAGGCGGCGGCGTAACTCTGCGAGTTCTCCATGGACCACGGGATGCTCGGGGTCGGCGGTCACGGGTCCGCTCCTTTCCGTAGTCGGAACATCCCTTGCATGCGCATGAAGAGTCAACTCGCCTGGTGGGCACGTGGGGAGAGTGTGCGAGCGGCATATGCGGGCCCGGCGCGCACACGGTGTGTGAATGGCGCGGGCCCGGCACTCCGAAGAGTGCCGGGCCCGCAACCGCCAAAGTATTACGGTGAGTTGCCTAGCGAAAGCGCGAAAGGTGCTCAGGCGTAGGTGTAGAAGCCCGAGCCGGACTTACGGCCGAGGCGGCCCGCGTCGACCATGCGCTGGAGCAGCGGGGGAGCGGCGTACAGCGGCTCCTTGAACTCCTCGTACATCGAGAAGGCGACCGAGGCGACCGTGTCCAGGCCGATCAGGTCGGCCAGCTTCAGCGGGCCCATCGGGTGGGCGCAGCCGAGCTCCATGCCGTTGTCGATGTCCTCGCGGCTGGCGATGCCCGACTCGAACATCCGGATCGCGGACAGGAGATAGGGGATCAGCAGCGCGTTGACCACGAAGCCGGAGCGGTCCTGCGCGCGGATCGCGTGCTTGCCCAGCACCTTCTCGGCGAACAGCTGGGCGCGGCCGAGCGTGCCCTCCGAAGTGGTCAGCGCCGGGATCAGCTCGACGAGCTTCTGCACCGGGGCCGGGTTGAAGAAGTGGATGCCGATGACCTGGTCGGGGCGCGAGGTGGCGACCGCGAGCCTCACCAGCGGGATCGAGGAGGTGTTGGAGGCCAGGATCGCGTCGGGACGGGTCACGACCTGGTCGAGCACCTGGAAGATCTCGGTCTTCACCTGCTCGTTCTCGACGACGGCCTCAATCACGAGGTCACGGTCGGCGAACTCGCCGAGATCGGTGGTGAAGCTGAGCCGCGCCTGCGTCTCGGCCAGCTCCTCCGCGGAGATCTTGCCGCGCTCGGCGGCCTTGGTCAGCGAGTTGAACAGCCGGGTCCGGCCGATCTCCAGGGCCTCGCCGGTGGTCTCGGCGACCTTCACGTCCAGACCGGAGCGGGCGCACACCTCGGCGATACCAGCGCCCATCTGGCCGCAGCCGACCACTCCGACGCGCGCAATGTCTCCCGCTGGGATGCCCGTCACATCGTCCCCTTCGCTGATCTACGACTGTCACAGGACCCCGTTGTTCGACGCCTGCTCCGATCGTGCACGTTACCCGCAAGTATCGATGATCGATCGCCGGGGTCGGGCATTCTGGGGCGCGGAGACGATCCGTGACGGCACGGATCCACAGCGTATGGGGGTGTGCAGATGGGGCGATTGTCACGTCGGGCGTTCGCGATGGCCGCGTTGTCGACGCTGGCCACGACGGGCAGCGCGGCGGCCGAGACCGGGAGCGTGCCGACCGGGGCCGGGAGCCTGTCGGCGGCGGCCAGGCGTCCGCGCGCGGTCACCGAGATGCGGGGCGTGTGGCTGGCGACGGTGGCCAACCGCGACTGGCCCTCCCGCCCGGGCCTCACACCGGCGCAACAGCGCACCGAACTGATCGCCCACCTTGACGCGGCGGCCCGCGACGGCCTCAACACGGTGATCTTCCAAGTACGGCCCACCGCCGACGCGTTGTGGCCCTCGCCGTACGAGCCCTGGTCCCAGTACCTGACCGGCACCCAGGGCAAGGCCCCCGGCTGGGACCCGCTGAAGACGGCCGTAGAAGAGGCGCATGTGCGGGGGCTGCAACTGCACGCCTGGTTCAACCCGTACCGGATCGCCAACAACACCGACCTGACCAGGCTCGTCGCCTCGCACCCCGCGCGCAAGCACCCGGACTGGGTCGTGGCGTACGGCGGGAAGCTCTACTACAACCCCGGGCTGCCCCAGGTCCGCGCCTTCGTCGAGGACGCGATCCTCGACGCGGTGAAGAAGTACCCCGTGGACGCGGTCCACTTCGACGACTACTTCTACCCGTACCCGGTGGCCGGCCAGACCTTCGACGACGACGCGGCCTACGACACGTACGGCAGCGGCTTCACCGACCGGGCCGCCTGGCGACGCGACAACATCGACAAGCTGATCCGCGAGACCGCCGCCCGCATTCAGCAGATCCGCCCGGGAACGCGCTTCGGGATCAGCCCCTTCGGCGTGTGGCGCAACATCGCGACCGACTCGCGCGGCTCCGACACCCGGGCGGGGGTGCAGACGTATGACGACCTCTGCGCGGACACCCGGAAGTGGGTGCGCGAGAACTGGATCGACTACATCGTCCCGCAGCTGTACTGGAACATCGGCTTCGCCGCCGCCGACTACGCCAAGCTGCTGCCCTGGTGGGCGGAGGTCGCGCGCGGCACGAAGACGCGGCTGTACGCGGGGGAGGCGCTGTACAAGGCGGGCGACCCGGCGCAGCCCGCGGCCTGGCAGGACCCGGCCGAACTGTCCCGGCACCTCACCCTCGCCGCCAAGTACCCCCAGGTCGGCGGACATGTCTTCTTCGCCGCCCGGGACGTCGCGGTGGACCCGGTCGGCGCGATGGCACGGGTGGTCGCCGACCACTACCAGCAGCCGGCGAGGCCCCCGCGCTGAACTACCGTTCCGCGTCCGGGTACTTGACGTCCTGGCGCCTGATGTCCTGGTGCTTGATCTCGCAGTCGGGGCCGGGCGACATCAGGGCCTCGTGCCCGTCGGGGAACCGGACGCGGTAGGGCGGACCACCCTCCGTGCCCAGCACTTCGACGACCTCCGAGACCTGGTCGTGCCGCCCGACCATCCTGCCGTGCTGGACGAGCCGATCACCCACGGTCGCACGCATCTGTCGCGCCTCCTCACCGAATCGGGAGCACCGGTCCCTGCCTTTCGAGACCTTCGAGACACTTCGAGTCTACGGCGGGCCGCCCGGCCGGGACCGGGACGTGCGCGCCTCTCAGCTCCGGGCCCGCTGCGTGACGGCGATGCACACCAGCACCGCCGCCGCGGTCAGCGGGGCGGCCACGGTGAGGTGCTCGCCGAGGAGCAGTACCGACCAGACCAGCGTGAGCAGCGGCTGGGCCAACTGCAGTTGGCTCGCCTTCGGGACACCGATGGCCGCCATGCCCCGGTACCAGACGACCAGCCCGGCGAACTGCGAACCGGCGGCGACCCACAGCAGCCCGGCCACGCTGTGCGCGGTGAGGTGCGGGGTGTCGTACGACAGCGCGATCGCGGCGGCGGGCCCGCTCAGCGGCAGGCACAGGACCAGCGCCCAGGCGATGACCTGCCAGCCGGGCATGATCCGGGCCAGCCGGCCGCCCTCGGTGTAACCGGCCGCGCAGACCAGCAGCGCGGCGAGGAGATACAGGTCTGCGGTGGTCACGGCGCCGCCACTCTGCTGGACCGTGAAGGCGAGCACCGCGCCGGCGCCCGCGAGCGCGGCCGTCCAGAAGGTGCGCGAGGGGCGGATACCGGTGCGCAGCGCGGACAGGGCGGCGGTCGTCAGCGGCAGCAGACCGACGACCACCGCGGCGTGCGCGGTGGTCGACGTCTCCAGCGCGAGCGTGGTGAGCAGCGGGAAACCGACCACCACGCCTGCTGCTACGACGGCGAGCCCGCCCCAGTGCCGACGACCGGGCACGGGGACGCGCAGCGCCAGCAGACAGCCACCCGCGATGACCGCGGCGAGGACGCTGCGCACGGCCACCAGCGACCAGGCGCCGAAGCCCTCCAGCCCCCAGGCGGTGGCGGGGAAGGTGAGGGAGAAGGCGATCACACCGAGCGCGGCCTGGACGGTACCGGCGCGGACTCCGAGTGCGGGCGCCCGCACGGCAGGAGCGGGGCTGGTGCTGACCGCTATCGCGCTCGGTGCAGTAGCGCTATCGTGTGCTCTCATGCATGAGCGTAGCAGCGTAGGAGAACTGGCGAATCACCTGCGACAGGAGCTCGACCGCTACTCTCCCGGTGGAAAGCTGCCGTCGAGCCGGGCGCTCGTCGAACGGTTCCGGGTGAGCCCCGTGACCGTCTCGCGCGCCCTCGCGCAGCTGGCCGCCGAGGGACTGGTGGTCACGCGGCCCGGCGCCGGCGCGTTCCGGGCGACGCCCCGTCCCGCGACCGCCGCCGCGGGGGACACCTCCTGGCAGGAGGTCGCGCTCAGCGCGGACGGCACCGCCGACTTCGTCCCGCGCACGGTGGACGCGTCCGCGGTCCTGACCACGCTGGCCGTCCCGCCGCCGGGCGTGATCGAGTTCAACGGCGGCTATCTGCACCCGTCCCTGCAGCCCGAGCGCGCGATGGCCGCGGCCCTGTCCCGGGCCGGCCGCCGCCCCGGCGCCTGGGGTCGGCCGCCGATGGAGGGCCTGCCGGAACTGCGCGAGTGGTTCGCGCGCAGCATCGGCGGAGCGGTGACGGCCGCCGACGTCCTGGTCAGCGCGGGCGGCCAGACCGCGCTCACCACCGCACTGCGCGCCCTCGCACCCCCCGGCGCACCGGTCCTCGTCGAATCCCCCACCTACCCGGGCATGTTGGCGATCGCCAGGGCGGCGGGCCTGCGCCCGGTCCCGGTACCCGTGGACGCGGACGGCGTCAAACCGTCCCTGCTCGCCGACGCGTTCCGCGCGACCGGCGCCCGGGTCTTCGTCTGCCAGCCCCTGTTCCAGAACCCGACCGGCGCGGTCCTCGCCCCCGCCCGCCGCCCGGAGGTCCTGCGCATCGCCCGCGACGCGGGCGCCTTCGTCATCGAGGACGACTTCGTACGGCGGCTGGTGCACGAGGACGCGGGCCCGCTGCCGCGCCCGCTGGCCGCCGACGACCCCGACGGAGTCGTCGTCCACGTCGGCTCGCTCACCAAGGCGACCTCGCCCAGCTTCCGGGTCAGCGCACTCGCCGCGCACGGCCCGGTACTGGAACGCCTGCGCGCCATCCAGGTCGTCGACACCTTCTTCGTCCCCCGACCGCTCCAGGAAGCGGCCCTCGAACTCGTCGGCTCCCCGGCCTGGCCACGCCATCTCCGCGCCGTCTCAACCGAGTTGAAGACCCGCCGCGACACGATGACAACCGCCCTGCGCCTCGAACTCCCCTCCTTCTCCCTCCCGCACATCCCCTCCGGCGGCTACCACCTCTGGCTCCGCCTCCCCGACGGCACCGGGGGCACCTCCCAGGCTTTCGGCTCTGCGGGAGAGCAGTCCCTGACGATCGCGGCCCTCCGCACAGGCGTCTCCATCACCCCCGGCCGGCCCTACTTCAGCGCCGAACCCCCGGCCGCCCACATCCGGTTGAGCTTCGCGGCGGTCGCGGGGACGGGCGAGATCGTGGAGGGCGTACGGCGGCTCCGGGCGGCCTACGACGAGGTGCTCTAACCCGGAGGCACCGGCACCAGGGCGCCGGTGAACTCCAGGGACGCGAACAGCTCCGGCGTCAGATGGACGCCCGTGAGGCGATGGGCGAGCGCGAAGGCGGCCTCGCTGTGCAGGCCGTAGCTCCGATCCTTGTCCTCCCTCAGGTCGAAGCCCGACTCCCTCATCTCGGCGAGGAGTTCGGGTTCGTCCGCGTGGCTGCCGTCTCGGGCGTAGGCGAAGAGCGGCTCGAAGTGCAGCCGTATCTCCCCGTCCTCGAACCAGTAGAAGTGGTCCACCGCGTTCACATTGCGGAAGTGGGAGACCACCGTGCGCCCGCGTGAGACCGGGAGCATGGCCTCGCAGGTCACACCCAGATAGCCGTTGTGCTCGACCATCAGCGACCAGTCGCCGACCGCGGCGACACCGACGAACAGCGGGTCCCCGTAGTGCTCGTCCCAGGAGTCGTACGACGGCTCGTGCAAAGCCTCGACACCGGTGACCCGTATATCCGACTCCGCCCCCAACTCGTGGAGCAGCCGGTCCGGTGTGATCGCCCGGACCAGCGTGACGCAGTAGGCGTGCATGAGCGGGGCATGCTTCGCGTGGAGCCATGTGTAGTCGTCGGCGGCGGTCATCCGTGTCATGGTCCAAAGCCTGCCACCCGCCACTGACAACGCCCGGACCATCGGGCAAAACCGCTCGACACCTCACTCCCTGACCTGCAATTCTCCCGCCATGAGCGACATCCCGAGCCTCCCCGACGGCTATGAGTTCTCCGCCGACCCCGCCCGCGTCGACATCGACCGCACGTACCGCTGGCTGTCCACCGACGCCTACTGGGCGATGGGCCGGCCTCGTGAGAAGCACGAGCGCGCGGTCGCGTCCTCGCTGAACTTCGGGGTGTACGACACGGCTTCGGGGGAGCAGGTGGCGTACGCGCGCGTGGTCACCGACCAGGCCGTGTTCGCGTGGCTGTGCGACGTGTACGTGGACCCGTCGGCGCGCGGCAAGGGCATCGGTACGGCGTTCGTCGGCGCCGTACGCGAGGAGTTGCGGCCGTTCGGACTGCGCCGGATCCTGCTTGCCACGCACGACGCCCACGGGGTGTACGAGAAGCTCGGGTTCAAGCCGCTGGAGCGGCCCGACCGGTGGATGGCCCTCGCTTTCGAGTGAGTTGTCCGCCTGGTCCTGACCTCGAAGTAAGGTTTCGCCCACCCTGGGTAACTCTCATCCGGCACCCCTTGACCTGCGTACTTCGGCGGGATCACGATCGCCGCATGCAACTTCGGGTCACGTTCGTCGCCGCCGCGCGCAGCTCCCCGCTGCTCGCGGAGCGCTTCGAGGACGACCGCCCGCTTGACCAGGCGGGCTGGGACGAGGTGCAGCGCGCCGCCCCGGTCCTGCTGCCGCTGGCGGCGGCGGAGCTGCGCTACTGCTCACCGACCCCGCGCAGCCGGACCACGGGCGACGGCCTCGGTTACACCCCACTGGTGCAACTCGCCCTGCGGGACTGCGACATGGGCCGCTGGCGCGGCCTGACCCTCGGCGAGGCGATGGCCCGCGAACCGTCCCTGGTGGACGACTGGCTGGCCGACCCACGCTCCACCCCGCACGGCGGCGAGTCCCTGCTGTCCTTCATCTCCCGCGTGGGCGGCTGGCTGGACACCCGCCCCGACGACGACGGCGGCCGCATAGTCGCCGTGGCCGAACCCTCCGTCATCCGGGCCGCGTTGGTCTACGCCCTCAAGGCACCCCCGTCGACCTACTGGAACATCGACGTACGGCCCTTGTCGACGACTACGGTCACGGGGCACGCGGGGCGCTGGAATCTGCGGTTCGACGGGGCGGCGGTTCAGTCCAGGCGGGGGTAGGGCGGGGTGAACTCGGCTTAGGGGCGACAGGGTTCGCCGACACTCAGCGCGGACGCGCGCACTCCGTGCGGGCTCCGGGTGGAGCGGGCCGGTTCGCTGACGCCGAGTCCAGGCGGGCGTAGTCGCTACGAACTCCGCGTGGAACCAGCCAGGTTGGCCGACACCCGGCCCACACCGGCGGAGACCTGTGCGCACGCGGAACGGCCCCAGCCGCCGCACTCTGCACTCAGCCCACGCGCGCGAAACCCGGCATCAACTCCGCCTGAAACCAGCCGTATTCGAGGAGTCTCGCCACCCGCACCCGCACCCGCACCCGCACCCGCACCCGCAGTCGCCACGAACCCCGCCCGGCACCGCCCGAATCCGCCACCACTCAACCCACGCGCACGTACTCCGTACTCAGCACCAGATCCTTGGCGGGCCCGCCCACCCGCCACACAGTCCGCCAGTGGTCCGCGTCCAATACCGTGAACTCACCCCGGTACAGATCCGCCGAGCAGGGATGGTCGGCGACATGGTGCCCCGAGGTCAGATCCAGGTCGTGGAAGGGGCGCCCGTCGCCGAAGCGCACGTCGGCCACCCCAGGCACCCCGCCCGGCAGGAACCGTAGAGTCCGCTCGGCGGGGCGGGGCACGCCCTGCCACGTGAAGGTGCCCGACTCCGTGTGCAGCAGGCCTCCTTCCGAGAGTGCGCTGAAGACGGTCGTGCCCGCGAAGTCGCCCTCGTCCCCGCTCGCCAGGTCCCGCACGGACCGCCGTACCCGCCAACTCCCGGACAGATACGCCAACGCATCCGGCACCGGCCAGAACTCGCCCATCGTCACCCCTTCCCGCTCCGCCGCCGACGCCGGCCGTCCGGCGAGTCGGTGGGCGTCTTGCGTCGAGCCTGGGCCCGGATCTCGTGGTGCGACGCGTGACTCGTGGCCCGGAGGGCCTCCTCGTCCGCGGCCAGAGCGCCGCTCATGGCGCCGCCGGCGGTGCCGCGGCGGCGAATCGCCGGGCCGGCCAGGAGAAGAACCCCAGAACGGCGGCCAGGAAGCCGAGCAGGGCCAGGTACGGGAACAGCGCATGCATGCCCTCGACCCTACGTCCCGCCATACCCCGGCCCCATTGACGTGCTCACGCCCCTTCCCTATCTTGCCGTTCGAAGTATTGACCGACGTTTGATATTTCGAACATCCTCAGAGCAGCTTCCGAGCAGCTTCAGGGCAACTTCAAGAGCCGCGGAGTATCCATGTCACGCACCAGCCGCACCCGCCTGAGACTTGCCTTAGGGGCAAGCGCTTTCCTGCTGGCGACGGCCGTCGTCCCCGCACCCGCGCACGCCGAGGACGTCACCGACTACGCGATCACCGTCGATCCGAGCATGCAGGGCGCCTCGATCGACAAGACGATGTACGGCGTCTTCTTCGAGGACATCAACCGCGCGGCCGACGGCGGCCTGTACGCCGAGCTCGCGCAGAACCGGTCCTTCGAGTACTCCACCGACGACAACAAGTCGTACACCCCGCTCACCGCCTGGACGGTCGCGGGCACGGCCCAGGTCGTGAACGACGCCGGCCGCCTCAACGAGACCAACCGCAACTACCTCTCCCTGGCGGCCGGTTCGTCCGTCACGAACGCCGGTTACAACACCGGCATCGCCGTCGAGGACGGCCAGAAGTACGACTTCTCCGTGTGGGCCCGCGCCGACAGCGGCACCACACTCGCCGTGAGCCTCCAGGACACCGGCGGCACATTGGCGACCGCACGCCAGGTGAAGGTGAGGAAGCACGGCTGGGCGGAGTACAGGGCGACGTTCACCGCGACCCGCACCAGCACCACCGGCCGTCTCACCGTCGCCTCCTCCGACGCGACCGCCCTCGACATGGTGTCCCTCTTCCCCCGCGACACCTACAAGCACGAGCCGAACGGCCTGCGCAAGGACCTCACCGAGAAGATCGCCGCCCTGCACCCGGGCTTCGTGCGCTTCCCCGGTGGCTGCCTGGTCAACACCGGCTCCATGGAGGACTACAGCGCGGCCTCCGATTACCAGCGCAAGCGCTCGTACCAGTGGAAGGGCACCGTCGGGCCGGTCGAGACGCGCGCCACGAACTCCAACTTCTGGGGCTACAACCAGAGTTACGGCCTCGGCTACTACGAGTACTTCCGCCTCGCCGAGGACATCGGCGCGATGCCCCTGCCCGTCGTACCGGCGCTGGTGACCGGCTGCGGCCAGAACAAGGCCGTCGACGACCCCGCGCTGCTCAAGCGGCACATCCAGGACACCCTGGATCTCATCGAGTTCGCCAACGGACCGGTGACGTCGAAGTGGGGCAGGCTGCGCGCCGAGATGGGCCACCCCAAGCCCTTCCACCTCACCCACATCGAGGTCGGCAACGAGGAGAACCTCCCCACCGAGTTCTTCGCCCGCTTCACCCAGTTCCGTACGGCGATCGAGGCCAAATACCCGTACATGACCGTGATCTCCAACGCGGGCCCGGACGACAGCGGTTCGACCTTCGACACGGCCTGGCAGCTCAACACGGACGCCAAGGTCGACATGGTCGACGAGCACTACTACAACAGCCCGCAGTGGTTCCTGCAGAACAACAACCGCTACGACTCCTACGACCGCACCGGCCCGAAGGTCTTCCTCGGCGAATACGCCTCCGGCGGCAACGCGTTCAAGAACGGCCTCGCCGAAGCGGCGTACATGACCGGCCTCGAACGCAACGCGGACGTGGTCAAACTCGCCTCGTACGCTCCTCTGTTCGCGAATGAGGACTACGTCCAGTGGCGCCCGGACCTGGTGTGGTTCAACAACCACGCCTCCTGGGGCTCCGCCGACTACGAGGTCCAGAAGCTGTTCATGAACAACGTCGGTACCCGCGTGGTGCCTTCGACGGCCACCGGCACACCGTCACTGCTCGCCCCGATCTCCGGCGCGGTCGGCCTGTCGACCTGGGCGACGAGCGCGGCGTACGACGATGTGAAGGTGACCGGCGCCGACGGGACGGCGCTGCTGAGCGACGACTTCTCCGGTGACGCGTCCCGGTGGACCCATACGGGAGGCGGGAGTTGGAGCCTCCAGGACGGGCAGTACGTCCAGACCGACACCACCGCCGAGAACACCATGGTGTCCGCGGGCGACCCGGCCTGGCACGACTACGACCTGCACGTGAAGGCCACCAAGACGGCCGGAAAAGAAGGCTTCTTGGTCGCGTTCGGCGTCAAGGACACCGGCAACTACTACTGGTGGAACCTGGGTGGCTGGAACAACACCCAGACCGCGGTCGAACAGGCCGTGGACGGCGGCAAGTCGACGCTGATCGCCAAGCCGGGGACCATCGAGACGGGCCGTGCCTACGACGTCGACATCAAGGTGAGGGGCCGTCAGGTCACCCTGTACCTCGACGGACAGGAGTGGGGCAGCTTCGCCGACGACAAGCCGGCCGAGCCGTTCCGTCAGGTCGTCACCAAGGACGCGAAGACCGGTGACCTGATCGTCAAGGTCGTCAACGACCAGTCCTCGGCGGCCCGTACGGCGATCGACCTGGGCGGCGCCAAGGTCGCGTCCAGGGCGAAGGCGACCACGCTCGCCGCCGCACCCGACGCGGTGAACAGCGAGACGGCGACCGCGGTCGCACCGGTCGTGTCCACCTTCAAGGGCGTTGCCGACAAGTTCAGTTACACCTTCCCGGCGAACTCGGTGACGTTCCTGAGGATCAAGCGGAAGTAGCTTCGTTTCGAGCCGAGGGTCAGGCGGAGGTGGTGTCGGTACCCGGCGTGGGCTGCTGTCCCAGCGGCAGCAGTCCACGCTCGGCGAAGACCTTCTTCGCGGCGAAGGTGGCGTTCAGCGCCTTGGGGATGCCGCAGTACACGGCGGAGTGCGTCAGGGCTTCGATGATCTCCTCGGGCGTGAGGCCCACGTTCAGCGCCGCGTTCACGTGCACATCGAGCTGCGCCTCGCAGCCGCCGAGCGCGGTGAGCATGCCCAGCGTCACCAACTGGCGGTCGCGCGGGGCGAGTCCGGGACGGTCGTAGATCTCGCCGAAGGCCCAGGCGACGACCTGGTGACCCAGTTCGGGGTTGACGTCGGCGAGCGAGTCGACGACCCGCTGTCCGGCCTCGCCGTCGACCCGCTTCAGGACCTCCAGGCCGTGGGCGAAACGCTCTTCACGGGTGGTGCTCGCGCTCATGTCAGCTCATCCGATCCCTGCTGCTCATCGAGGAGCAGCTGTTCGTAGTGGTCGATCTTGTCGTCCAGCGCGGACGCGTTACGGCGCAACGCCCTGATCCGGGCGGCCAGTTCGGCACGGTGCTCACGGAGCATCGCCAGCCGGTCGGCGACCGTGACGACCCCCGCCGTCCGCAGCGCGGCGAACCTCTGCATGTCGGCGATCGACATACCCGTCTCGCGCAACCGGAGCAGAAACTCCAGCCAGGCCAAGTCCGCCGCCTGGTACCGCCGTTGGTTGCCGGTGGTCCTTCCGACCCGTTCGATGAGGCCGGCCTTCTCGTAGTAGCGCAGGGTGTCGTGCGAGAGGCCGGTGCGCTCGGCGACCTGGGCGATGGTCAGGGTCGGTTCCCGGTCCCGGGAGAGGGGCTTCAGGGGCTGTCCGCTGCTCATGAACACAACGGTAAAACCTGGAGCGCGCTCCAGGTCAAGCCCGTCCGGGGATTACCGCGTACTTGCCCCGCTACAGCGGGCGCGGGATCTGTATCCGAACCTCTGGATCACGCTTGACCTGGGAATTACCCAACCCGCACACTTGTCCGGCCCCCGGGGAGGGGGTTGGCGAGGGGGATTCCACATGAGCCGGGCGACCACGATCGACGTGTACCAGGACCGCTGCGAGCAGCTGTTCCTGGCCGGAGGGAACGCGGCCGTCAGGCGCGCCGCGCAGGAGGGGCTGGACGAGCTCGGGCCGCAGGCCGATCTCTACTGCTGGCTGGCCCTCGGGCATGCCGCCGAGGACGACGACGACCACGACGATCGCGCGGAGGAGGCGTTCCGGGCGGGACTCGCGCTTGACGGCGACCATCTGGGGCTCCTCGCCGGTTACGCCGAACTGTGCCTGCGTGCCGACGCGTTCGAGTACCCCGGCCGTGCCGCGCGTGCCCCCGTTCTCTCCCGGCGGCTGAAGGAACTGGCACCGGAGTCCGCCGAGGCCGGACAGCTCGCCGCCGTCGAGCGCTGGGCCCGACGCGGTTACTGGGAGGACATCAGGATGAGGGCGGTGGCCGGTGCGCTCTCGGGCCGTGACACCGAGGCCCAGGCCCGCGCCCTGGCCGAGGACCTCCGGCAGGGGGACGGCGCGAGCATGCGGCACGCCGATACCGTCGACCGTGACGCCACCGTGCGCGCCGCGACGCTGGAGGCGCTGTCCGGTCCGTGGAACGCGCCGATGCGCCTCCTCGGCCGGCATCGGACGGCCGCGTGGGCGGTCAGCGCCATCCTGTGCTTCGTCACCAACACGACGCTGCGGCAGACGGGAGTCGTGGACTCCTTCAGTGCGTGGGGCTACCTCTGGGTGATCCCCGTACTGATCGTCGACCGCCGTTTCGCCGCGGTCCGCAAAGAGGCCGAGGCCCGCCACCTCGCCCGCCTCGAAGCCGTACTCGCCGAGCGACACTGACCGGGACGCCGTAGCCCACCCACCCGCAGCCCCCCGGCGGGCCATGCCGCATGAGCACGTAGAGCGCACGTGTCGGGTTGTCGTCAAGATCCGTGTCAGGACCGGGCGAGGACGCAGAACTCGTGGCCCTCCGGGTCGGACAGGCACTTCCAGGGGACGTCGCCCTGGCCGACGTCGAGGTCGGTGGCGCCGAGGGCCCGCAGCCGGGCCACCTCCGCCTCCTGGTCGTCGCTGGGGTACCGCAGCAGGTCGACATGGACGCGGTCCGGCACGGTCTTCACACCGGTGCGGAGGAACTCGAGATACGGGCCGACTCCCTTGGCGGAGCGGAACACCGCATGATCGTCGGTCACCTCCTGCAGGGTCCAGTCGATCGCCTCGCCCCAGAACCGGGCCATGGCCCGCGGATCCGCGCAGTCGACGATCACCGCGGCGATCGGCCCGGTGTCCCGGTGGGCCTCCCGGGGCTCCAGCACGCAGAACTCGTTGCCCTCGGGGTCGGCGAGGACCGTCCACGGCACATCGCCCTGGCCCACGTCGGCGGGCGTCGCGCCGAGATCCTTGAGGCGCGCGACCAACTCCGCCTGATGGGCCGCCGAGGTGGTGGCGAGATCGAGGTGCACACGGTTCTTCGTCGTCGTCTTCGGTTCCGGGACGGCGATGACGTCGATGCCCACGCCGACCGGGTCAAGCCAATCGAAACCGTCGGGTTTGACGTAGGTCCCTCCGGGTTCCTCGCCGACGACACGCCAGCCGAGCGCCTCCGCCCAGAAACGGCCGACCGCCGACTCGTCAAGGGCCTTTATGTTCACCAGGACAGGTCGCAGTGTCATGCCGGTGATCCTATGTACCCGCTCCGCGACAGCCGGCCTGTGTGCATACCCACTCACCCAGATTGCATAAACGTGCAGCGAAACGTATAGTCATGCCATCGAAGAGGAGGGTTCCATGGCGGTACGTGCGGCAGTGGCCGGAGCGAGTGGATACGCGGGCGGGGAACTGCTGCGTCTGCTCCTGGCGCACCCCGAGGTCGAGATCGGTGCCCTGACCGGCAACTCCAACGCCGGGCAGAAACTCGGCGCGCTGCAACCGCATCTGCTGCCGCTCGCCGGTCGAGTCCTCCAGGAAACCACCCCGGAAGTCCTCGCCGGACACGACGTCGTCTTCCTCGCGCTGCCGCACGGGCAGTCCGCCGCCGTCGCCGAGCGGCTCGGCCCGGACGTCCTCGTCGTCGACATGGGCGCCGACTTCCGGCTGAAGGACGCGGCCGACTGGGAGCGCTTCTACGGCTCCTCGCACGCCGGCACCTGGCCCTACGGCCTTCCCGAACTCCCTGGCGCCCGCGCCGCGTTGGAGGGGTCCAAGCGCATCGCTGTGCCCGGTTGCTATCCGACGGCCGCCTCCCTCGCGCTCTTCCCGGCGTACGCCGCCGGGCTCGCCGAGAACGAGGCCGTGATCGTCGCCGCCTCCGGCACCTCTGGCGCCGGCAAGGCCCCCAAGGCGCACCTGCTCGGCAGCGAGGTCATGGGCTCCATGTCGCCGTACGGCGTCGGCGGCGGTCACCGGCACACCCCCGAGATCATCCAGAATCTCGGTGCGGCCGCCGGTGAGCCCGTCACCGTGTCCTTCACCCCGACCCTCGCGCCGATGGCCCGCGGCATCCTCGCCACGTGCAGTGCCAAAGCGCGTGAAGGGGTTACCGGGGAGTCCGTGCGCGCCGCCTACGAGAAGGCCTTCGCCGAGGAGCCCTTCGTGTATCTGCTCCCCGAGGGGCAGTGGCCGGCGACGGCGTCCGTCTACGGTTCCAACGCCGTTCAGGTGCAGGTCGCGTACGACGAGGCCGCGGGACGCATCATCGCGATCAGCGCCATCGACAATCTGACCAAGGGCACCGCGGGCGGTGCCGTACAGAGCATGAACCTCGCCCTCGGGCTCGACGAGTCCACCGGGCTGACGACGATCGGAGTCGCGCCGTGAGTGTGACGGCAGCACAGGGATTCACGGCCGCGGGCATCGCCGCCGGGATCAAGGAGAACGGCAACCCGGACCTGGCCCTCGTGGTCAACGACGGGCCCCGCCTCGCCGCCGCGGGCGTCTTCACCTCCAACCGCGTCAAAGCCGCGCCGGTGCTCTGGTCCGAGCAGGTGCTGAAGGGCGGCAAGGTCTCCGCCGTCGTCCTCAACTCCGGTGGCGCCAACGCCTGTACGGGGCCGAAGGGCTTCCAGGACACCCACGCCACCGCCGAGAAGGTCGCGGACACACTCGGGCTCAACGCCGCCGAGGTCGCCGTCGCCTCCACCGGGCTCATCGGACTCCTGCTCCCGATGGACAAGCTGCTCACGGGAGTTGAGACCGCCGCCGGTCAACTCTCCCCGCACGGGGGCGAGAAGGCCGCCATCGCCATCAAGACCACCGACTCCGTCCACAAGACCGCTGTGGTGACGAAGGGCGGCACGGACGGCAAGGGTGGTTGGACCGTCGGCGGGATGGCCAAGGGCGCCGGCATGCTCGCTCCCGGCCTCGCCACCATGCTCGTCGTCCTCACCACCGACGCCGACGTCGAAAGTGACGTACTGGACACGGCACTTCGGGCCGCCACGCGCACCACCTTCGACCGGGTCGACTCCGACGGCTGCATGTCCACCAACGACACCGTGCTGCTGCTCGCCTCCGGTGCCTCCCAAGTCACCCCGGAATACACGGAGTTCGCCGAAGCCGTCCGAGCCGTCTGCGACGACCTCGGCCAGCAGCTCATCCGCGACGCCGAGGGCGCCAGCAAGGACATCAAGGTCGAGGTCGTCAACGCCGCGAGCGAGGACGACGCCGTCGAGGTGGGCCGTTCCATCGCCCGCAACAACCTCCTCAAGTGCGCGATCCACGGCGAAGACCCCAACTGGGGACGGGTGTTGTCCGCGATCGGCACGACGCGGGCCGCCTTCGAGCCGGACCGGCTCAACGTCGCGATCAACGGCGTCTGGGTCTGCAAGAACGGTGGCGTGGGCGAGGACCGGGAGAAGGTCGACATGCGCTACCGCGAGGTGCACATCGTCGCCGACCTTGCCGCCGGGTCCGAGACCGCGACGATCTGGACGAACGACCTCACCGCCGACTACGTCCACGAGAACAGCGCGTACTCGTCATGAGCGCTACGCGCAAGCACACCGCGCTGCCCAAGGCGCAGATCCTCATCGAGGCGCTGCCCTGGCTGACCCGGCACAACGGCAAGACCGTCGTCATCAAGTTCGGCGGCAACGCCATGATCGACGAGGACCTGAAGGCCGCGTTCGCCCAGGACGTCGTGTTCCTGCACCACGCGGGCCTCAAGCCCGTCGTCGTGCACGGCGGCGGCCCGCAGATCAGCGCCGCCCTCGACCGGCACGGCATCGTCAGCGAGTTCAAGGCCGGCCTGCGCGTCACCACCGAGGACGCCATGGACGTCGTACGGATGGTGCTCGCGGGGCAGGTCCAGCGCGAGTTGGTCGGACTGCTCAACCAACACGGGCCGCTCGCCGTCGGGTTGACCGGCGAGGACGCGCACACCATCACCGCCACCAAGCATCTGCCCGAGATCGACGGGGAGTTGGTCGACATCGGGCGGGTGGGTGAGATCACCGCGATCGACACGGGCGCGATCGAGGCCCTGCTCGCCGACGGCCGTATCCCGGTCGTCTCGTCGATCGCCAGGAGCGAGGACGACGGACATGTCTACAACGTCAATGCTGATACGGCGGCTGCGGCACTCGCTGCTGCGCTGGGCGCCGAGACTCTCATGGTCCTCACGGACGTCGAGGGTCTCTACGAGGACTGGCCGCACAGCGACGAGGTGATCAGCCGCCTCACCGCCACCCAACTGGAGAAGCTGCTCCCGGAGTTGAGCTCCGGGATGGTGCCGAAGATGGAGGGCTGTCTGCACGCCGTGCGCAACGGCGTGACCACCGCCCGGGTCATCGACGGCCGGGTCCAGCACTCGATCCTGCTGGAGATCTTCACCGACGAGGGCATCGGCACGATGGTCGTGCCGGACGAGCTGCCCGACTCGAAGTCCGCCAAGAAGAAGTCCGCCAAGAAGTCCGGCAAGAAGCAGGGGGATGCCGTATGACCGCGAATGAGGAGCTGACCCAGCGGTGGCAGGGGTCGCTCATGAACAACTACGGCACCCCGAAGCTCTCCCTCGTCCGCGGCGCGGGCGCCAAGCTCTGGGACGCCGACGGCAACGAGTACATCGACTTCGTCGGCGGTATCGCGGTCAACGCGCTCGGGCACGCCCACCCGGCGATCGTGGAAGCCGTCAGCAAGCAGATCGCCGAACTCGGCCATGTCTCCAACCTCTTCATCGCCGAACCGCCCGTCACGCTTGCCGAACGGCTCCTTGAGCGCTTCGGCCGGGACGGCAAGGTGTTCTTCTGCAACTCGGGCGCCGAGGCCAACGAGGGCGCCTTCAAGATCGGCCGGTTGACGGGCCGTCAGCACATGGTCGCCACGCAAGGCGGCTTCCACGGCCGGACGATGGGCTCCCTCGCCCTCACCGGCCAGCCCGCCAAGCAGGAGCCGTTCCTGCCGCTGCCCGGCGATGTCACGCACGTGCCCTACGGCGACGCGCAGGCGCTGGCCGCCGCCGTCACCGAGGACACCGCGCTCGTCATCATCGAGCCGATCCAGGGCGAGAGCGGGGTGGTCGTACCGCCCGCCGGATACCTGAAGGCGGCCCGTGCGATCACCGCCGCGCACGGCGCGCTGCTGGTCCTGGACGAGGTGCAGACCGGAGTCGGCCGTACCGGCCACTGGTTCGAGTTCCAGGCCCACGAAGGCGTCCTGCCCGATGTCGTCACCCTCGCGAAGGGGCTCGGCGGCGGGCTGCCGCTCGGCGCCACCGTCGCCTTCGGGCGCGCGGCCGAGCTGCTCCAGCCGGGCCAGCACGGCACGACGTTCGGCGGCAATCCGGTCGCCTGCGCCGCCGGACTCGCCGTACTCGACACCATCGAGGCCGAGGGCCTGCTGGAGAACGTGAAGCGGCAGAGCGAGAGGATCCGCGACGGAATCGAGTCACTGGGCCACCCGTTGGTCGGCCATGTCCGGGGCGCGGGGCTCCTCCTGGGTATCGTGCTCACCGAGCCGCTCGCGCCCCAGGCGCAACAGGCGGCTCAGGACGCCGGCTTCCTGGTCAACGCGCCCGCCCCCGACGTCGTACGGCTGATGCCACCGCTGAACCTCGGCGACGACGAGGCGGACGCGTTCCTCCGGGCGCTGCCCGGTGTCCTGGACGTGGCCAAGGGGGACGGATGATCCGGAGAATGAGTCGACGATGAGTCAGGCGCAGGAGCACGAGCACACAGCGGGGCCGGCCGTGCCGCAGACCCGCACCGCCCGCCACCGCCGGATCGTGGACATCCTCAACCGGCAACCGGTGCGTTCCCAGAGCCAGTTGGCGAAGCTGCTGTCCGACGACGGGCTGAGCGTCACCCAGGCGACGCTCTCCCGGGACCTGGACGAGCTGAACGCGGTGAAGATCCGCAACAACGACGGCGACCTCATCTACGCGGTACCGAGCGAGGGCGGTTTCCGCACCCCGCGCGTGCCGTTGGGGGAGTCGGCGAAGGAGGAGCGGATGCGGCGGCTCTCGTCCGAGCTGCTGATCTCCGCGGAGGCCTCCGCCAACCTCGTGGTCCTGCGCACCCCGCCGGGCGCCGCCCAGTTCCTCGCCTCGGCGATCGACCAGGCCGAACTCCAGGACATCCTCGGCACCATCGCCGGCGACGACACGCTCCTGCTGATCAGCCGCGACCCGCTCGGCGGGCAGGCCCTCGCGGACCATCTGCTGCGGCTGGCGCAGAACGACCACTGACGTACTCGTACAGGCAACGAGTCGGGGGTGCACCGGACTTC
>NZ_JBHXME010000107.1:0-37597 GCF_042721125.1 Streptomyces sp. NPDC058469 | reverse complement strand
ACGGCGAACACCGTGGCGACCCTCGACGACCCGGCCCTGGCCGACGGCTACTACTGGCTGTTCAGCGCCCCCGCCGGACGGCACACCTACCGGACTGCCTCCGCCCGCTACACCACCTCGACCGGCACCCTCACCACGCGGCCGGACAAGGTCAACCGGTTCGACCGCACGCTCAAGGCGGGCCGCCTGGCGGTGAGTTCGGCCGGTCTCTCCGTCAACGAGACACTGGGCGGATCAGGCAGCAAGAAGGTCACCTTCACCAACAGGGGACAGGCGCCGCTGCACGTCGACCTCGGCGAGCAGAGCACCGGTTACACCTCACCGGACGGCACCTCCACGCACACGTCGGACTCCTCGGCCGGAGCCCCGTCGGTGCGTGTCACGGGCAACTACTCACCCGGACCGATGAGTTCCACCTCCCCGGGCCCGAGGAGCACGTCGAGCGGCCTCTCGGCCACGGCGTCGACCGGCCCCTGGACCGGCATCGCCGACTACCCCGAGCCCGTCATGGACAACGCCGTGGGCACCTACCAGGGCAAGGTCTACTCCGTCGCCGGAGTCTCCGGTCTCTTCGGCGGGGAGTACCTCGACCGCGGCTATGTGCACGACCCGTCCACCGATGCCTGGACACCCATCGCCGACCTCCCCGAGGCCCTGGAATCACCAGGCGGGGCGTTCGTCGACGGGACCATGTACGTCGCCGGCGGCTGGACTGAGGGCGGCGCCCGCGCCTCGCTCTACGCGTACCATCCCACCACCGACACCTGGACCCGCCTCGCCGATCTGCCCCAGGCGATCGGCATGCCGAATGTGACCGTCCTCGACGGCAGCCTCTATGTCGTCGGCGGCTGTACCGGATCCGGCTGCGGAGACAGCGTCAGCACCGTCTACCGCTACACCCCGGCCACCGACACCTGGACCCGCCGCGCCGACTACCCGTTCACCATGGAACGCGGGGCCTGCACCGGCGTCACCGGTGAACTGGTCTGCGCCGGAGGCATCACGGTCACCGGCGGGCACGTCGACACCCCCAAGGGACAGACCTACCGCTACAGCCCCTCCGCCGACACCTGGACCCGCGCGGCCGACATGCCCCACGCGAGCTGGGGCGCCACCGCCAGCGGGAACGACGGCAAACTCCAGGTCGTCGGCGGCATCGTCGGAACCGCCGCAGTCAACACCGTCGCCGAATACGACCCGGTGTCCAACACCTGGTCCAGCCTGCCCAACACCGGCTCCGCCGTCCTCCGGGCCGGCGGCGGCTGCGGGATCTACCGCATCGGCGGCATGACCCCGACCTACGACACCGCCTCCTCGGCCGAGGTCCTGCCCGGGCACGACCAGTGCGACGGCGACGACGTCACCTGGCTGTCGGCGGACAAGACCTCGTTCGATCTCGCCCCCGGCCGCTCCACCACGGTCACCGTCCGCGCGGACGCCTCCGCCGTGGCCACGGCCGGCACCTACACCGCGCGGCTCACCTACAGCACCGACGCCCCCTACGCCGGGGCGTCGGTGGAGGTCAGCCTCAAGGTCAAGATCCCGCGGACCTGGGGTCATCTCTCCGGAACGATCACCGACAAGCGCACGGGGACACCGCTCGCCGCGGCCACTGTCCTGATCTGCCCGGTGGCGCACGCCGGAACGACCGGCTGCGACCACCTCGCGCACACCGTACGTACCGACTCCGACGGCCACTACGACCTCTGGCTGGACACCCGCCCGAGCGCGCTGCGGATCACGGCCTCTGCCGCCGGCCACCGTCCGGCATCCAAGGAGGTGACCCTGCTGCCGGGCCGCGCCACGGCGGCCGACCTGTCGCTGACCGCGACCTGACCCCACCGCCACCCGTTCACGTCGCGCCCACCCAGACGCTCTGTCCGGGTGGGCGCGGCTTCGCCTTCTCCCTGTGCACACCCCGAGACGGATGTTCCCTCGGTGGGTGTGGCCGGTCTGCGCCGCGAGGAACTGGCAGTGCTCGCCGGGGCGCGCCAGCCGTACTACGCGCGACTGGAGCAGGGGCAGTCCACCGCCGCTCCGGAGCTGCCGGAGGTGATCGCCCAGGCGCTGCGACAGGGTGAGACCGAGTGTCGATGTCTGTCCGTGCAGGACTGCGTCGCGGTCGCTGCGCTGAAGGCCCACCGTCAATCGTTCTGTCATGGAACGAGCCATGACGGGCACGGCGAAGAGACCGAAGTGGACGGCCCACGTCACGGACTCGACCGGTACATAAAAACGGACGGCGATGATGTCGGTCCCGGCACCGATCAAGGACACCAGAGGAAATCCGAGCCGAGCGACGCCAAGTGCCGTTCGCGCAGGACGGCTAACCTCGCGCTTTCGCGAGTGTGAGTGTGAGTGCCCGAGGCTTGATCAAATAAGCAAGGAGCGCCTCTGACCTGCGGCGATGGGATGTCTAGGGTCCATGTCGTCGTCGGGAAAGCTGCACTCCTCAGGTGAAGAAGAGCACCGGGTCATACCCCCGTATCCGTGCCGAGGGCGGTGGCCGCGGAGCGGTCTCACAGGCGGGTCCGTGCTGTTGGTGGAGACGGTGGCAAAGTGCGGTCCGGACACGGCGAGATCGGCGGCGTTGGCGCCGTGGCGCAGGGCGCGCGCGGGGCCGGTGGCTGTCGTACTCGGTCGGCGTGACCATCACCGACGCCGTCCGCCAGGCCGTACTGAGTTCCGGCATCGGCCTGGACGCCGGCCCTTGAGCCCGGCGGCGAGGTCCGCGACGGCGCCTGGGTCGCCGAGATCGGCGGGGACTGCCTGAAGGGGATACGGCTGATCGTCCGCAGGGAACGCCCGCACCCCGGTGCCCAGTTGCGTTTCACCGACGCCGACGGCATGCGCCTGACCTGCTTCGCACCAATCACTCCCGGCCAGGCGATCGCCGGGCTCGAACTACGCCACCGCCGGCGCGCCCGCTGCGCGGACCGCCGTCCGAGGCGCCCGCGAGACCGGCCTGCGCAACCTGCCCCTGCACGACACCGCACAGAACCGGATCTGGCTGGAGATCATCTCCCTCGCACTCGACCTCCTCGCCTGGATGCCCATGCTCGCCCTGACCGGCCAAACCCGCCGCTGGGAACCCAAGAGACTGCGTCTGCGCCTGTTCTCCGCCGCTGCCCAACTGGTGACCACCGGCCGTCCTCAATGGCTGCGTCTGCCCGCCCGATGGCCCTGGACCGACATCATCACCCACGCGTTCATCAGACTCCACGGCCTGCCGAACCCCAGCTGACCAGCCACTTCGACCGTCCCGACAACCCGGCCCACCCCACCGGCGAAGTGGAACCCGGCGCCCACCCAACACGAGAGCCGGGCCCTCAACCTGCCCCAGCCCCAGAAATCCCCACCACGCAAAAACAGAGTCCCCGTCAGCAAACTGACGAGTACTCATGAACGATCGAAGCTAGCTCGCCGAGGCGGTGGAAAAGGCGTTCTCTCAGCACCCGGACGCCCAGATTCTGCTGCCGGATATGGAGCCCCCGCATGCACTTATCGCGGAACCTGTGCTTCCCCTGCACAGCTCCCGACTGCCTCTCTACGGTGGGTCGGCGGGCCCGATACTCATTCCACTGGACTTCCAGGATGTTCCAAACTATCCGCTCGCGATCCGGTGCGGATTCAGGAGGCGCAGCATGTCCGAAAGCAAACACACCAACACAGAGATCTCGAACCTGGCTTCCCCGAACGCCACCCTCGACCAGCCTTCTCCCTTACCCACCACGGCTGTGCTGCTTTACGGGTCGAGCGGAACAGGTGATTTCTACCAGTCCCTGCGTGGCGAACAGGCCGGCCAGTTGAGGCTCATCGGCAACAATCCTGGATGGCGTACGACCTGGGAGCAGATCGTACCGGGCAACTATGGTGGCGCGACCCAGTGCACTGACCTGCTCTTCTACGATCCCGACGCGAGGGAGGGTATTTTCTACGCCGTCGGGGACAACGGCGCCCTCGTCGCCCTGGGCAAGCCAAACGAGTGGCGGTCCACGTGGTACGAAATCATCCCCGGCCGCTTCGGCGGCAGTACCGGGCTGACCGACCTGCTTTTCTACGACCGGACCGTGGGAGAAGCCGAGTTCTACGCTTCGGAGGGCGACGGTCGGATGAAGCCGATCGGCGGACTCAAGGGCTGGCGGACGACCTGGACCCACATTGTCCCGGGCAACTTCAAGCAGGGCACCGAGCTGACGGATCTGTTCTTCTACGACAGCAATTCGGGGGATGCTCTGTTCTTGGCCTCGAACGGCAAGGGCGGAACGATCCCGATCGGCACAGGTATTCCCCGATGGAGTCACGACTTCGGGACGTTCGTCGTGCCAGGCAACTTCGGCAGCGGTAGCGGCTACACAGACCTGTTCTGCTACAACGCCGGAGCCGGCGTGGGCGAATTCGTCGCGACGGACGGAGAAGGACATCTCTCCTCGTTCGGGTTCCGTAATGACCTGCCGACCACATGGTCACGCATCGCCCCGGGCAACTTTGGCGGGCCCCACGGCCTGACCGACCTGCTCGTCTACGACGCCACGCAACAACAGATCAAGTTCTTCTCGACGAACGGCCAGGGCGGCCTCAGCGACCTCGGGAGCCCCACCAGCCAGAAACCCTTCCTGGCGCGCATCATCCCGGGCGTGTTCATCGCCAACCTCTAGTACTCCAGCTGTAGATCGTGATCTTCATGCCTTGATGGCTTGTCGTTGGTAGTGGCTTGTCCGGGATCGGGCCTGGTGGAGGCGTCGCCAGGTGGACCAGGAGAGTCGGTAGGCAGCGGTGTGGACGGGCTGGACGGCGAAGGTGATGAACAGACGCTGGATCTCGTTGGAGGTGAGTGGTGTGAGGCCGTCCGGTGCAGAGTGGCGGACGTGTTCGTCCGCGCGGACGACGGCGAGGAAGGCGTGCCCGAGCATGGCGAGAGTGGACCAGCGCGACCAGGACGCATAGCGGCGGACCTGGTGCTCGTCCAGTCCGGCCAGGCCCCTTCCGGACTGGAAGAACTCCTCCACTCGCCACCTTGTTCCAGCGACGCGTACCAGCTCGGTCAGCGGCACCGGGGTGGGCGAGTAGTAGCGGTAGTAGGCCAGTTCGCCGGTGCCGCGGTTGCGTCGGATCAGCGGTTGGCGGCTGTTGGAGTCGGGGTTGGCGAGGTCGATGACGGTCCAGTCGTAGAAGCGGTGGCCCTTCGCTTCGGCCCCGGCGGACAGCTGCTGCCAGGCCCGCTTGGGCACCTTCTTGGCCAGGGCGTCCGCGCGGAACTTCCCCCCGCCGGTGGTGACTTCGTGCGAGCAGGCCACCGCAAGGACGTAGCCGGTCCGGCGTATCTCCAGCGCGCCTCGCAGCTTCGGGTTACCGCCGTAGACCTCGTCGCCCGCGACCCAGGCAGCCCGGTGGCCGGCGTCCAGGAACCGGGTGACCATGTGGGCGGCCAACTCCGGCTTGGTGGCGAAGACGGTCTCCTCGCCGAGCCCGGCCGCGCGGCAGCGGTCGGGCTGGTCGGTCCAGGAGCGCGGGACGTACAGCTCCCGGTCCACCGCGGCGTGCCCGCGCCGGCCGGTGTAAACCAGGTAGACGGCGACCTGGGCGTTCTCGATTCTGCCGGCGGTGCCGGTGTACTGGTGCTGGGCGCCCACCGTGCCGATGCCCTTCTTCACATCGCCGGTCTCGTCGACCACCAGGACCGCCTGGTCGTCGTGCGGGTGCTCCACCACGTAGTCGCGTGTGTCGTCGCGGACTTGGTCGGCGTCCCACTTGGCCCGGCTGAGCAGATGCTGCATGGCATCCGGGGTGGACTTCCCGGCTCACTCGGCGATCGTCCAGCAGTTCTTACGCGGAAGGTCCGACAGGAGCCCGAGCACCAATCGCCGGACCCGGCGCCGGGGCTCGACCCGGGCGAACGGACCCGCGATCCGGCTCGTCAAGCCCTTGAACGCCTTCTGCCGGCGGGCAGGGTCTACGCTGCGACCCGTGGCCACCGCATGATCGTTTGCCTTCACGCGCCGATGATCAACGGTGGCCGTACTCGTGTCGTCAGCAGGCCCCTGCCCCAGGTCAAGCTTGCGGAGGAGTGCTATATACCGCGGCTGCCGTCGAGACTCTCGCGAATGATGTCCGCATGACCGGCGTGCCGAGCCGTCTCCTCGATCATGTGAAGCAGGACCCAACGCAGGTTCCGGTCCGCCAGGGCGGGCAGACTGCACGGATCCTCCAGTGACATGCCCGCGACGATCTCCCGCGAGATAGCCACCTGCTCCTCGAAGAAGGCCGTCCAGTGCTTCACCGTGTCCCGCTCGTCAACACGGAAGTCTTCGTCTCTCCAGCCCTGGACCTCTGCTTGGGTCCACTCGCCGGGAAGTGCCCGCCCCGCAACGACGATCTGAAACCACCTGCCCTCCCAGAGGGCCGAGTGTTTGAGCAGGCCCATCAAGGACAACGAGCTCACCGTCGGAGTCATGCGGGCATCCGTGTCAGAGACACCTTCGACCTTCCGAAGCAGATCGGCACGCTGCTTGTCGAGGAAGCCGCAAAGGGCCTCCCGCTCGGTAGAGGTCGAGAACTGGTTGACTGTCATGTCTAGACGCTACCGGTTCACAGGGTCAGCTCCCGGACCGGTGCTGCTGCGCAGCTATCCAGCATGAAGATCCCGATCTACAGCTGGAGTTACTAGCCCCGGGCTTTCATGCGGTGGTCTGTATCGTGCGCCGGGGCAGTACCAGCTCGGTGCGCTATCGCCGGGCGATGATGCTGCTGGCGTCCGCCGGCGGAAACTGCGTCCCGGTGATCGCCCAACTGGTCCAGGCCGACGAAGACACGGTGCGGGAAGTGATCCACCGGTTCAACGAGATCGGCCTGGCCTGCCTGGACCCTCGATGGGCGGGAGGCCGTCCCCGCCTGCTCAAGCCTGATGACGAGGAGTTCGTCGTCCAGACGGCCACCACCCGCCCGGCCAAGCTCGGTCAGCCCTTCACCCGCTGGTCGATCCGTAAACTCGCCGCCTACCTGCGCCGCGTGCACGGACGCGTCATCCGGATCAGCCGTGAAGCCTTACGGTGTCTGCTCCTGCGCCGTGGCATCACTTTCCAGCGCACCAAGACATGGAAGGAGTCGCCCGACCCCGAGCGTGACGCCAAGCTCGACCGTATCGAGCAGGTGCTGGAGCGCTTCTCGGACCGGGTCTTCGCCTTCGACGAGTTCGGCCCCCTCGGGATCCGGCCCACCGCCGGTTCCTGCTGGGCGAAGCAGGGCAAGCCCAACCGCCTGCCTGCCACCTACCACCGCACCCACGGCGTCACCTACTTCCACGGCTGCTACTCCGTCGGCGACGACATCCTGTGGGGCGGCAACCGCCGCCGCAAAGGCACCCCCAACAGCCTCGCCGCCTTGAAGTCGATCCGCGCTGCCAGACCCGACGGCGCCCCGATCTACATCATCCTGGACAACCTCTCCGCCCACACCGGCACGGACATCCGCCGCTGGGCGAAGACGAACAAGGTCGAGCTGTGCTTCACCCCGACTTATGCCTCCTGGGCCAACCCGATCGAGGCCCACTTCGGTCCGCTGCGGCAGTTCACCCTGGCCAACTCCCACCACCGCAGCCATCCTGTGCAGACCCAGGCCCTGCATGCCCATCTGCGCTGGCGCAACGCCAACGCCCGCCACCCCAACGTGCTCGCGCCCAGCGCAGGGAACGCGCCCGCATCCGCAGCGAGAAAGGCATCCGCTGGGGCGGACGCCCGTTTGCCACCGCAGCCTGACCCCTGGCAGCCAAGGACTCAAAAGCCCCGGAAGACACCGTCGTTGTCGACGGCACCGGCGAACTCCTCGAAGTCCATGTTCGCGCCCGAGAGGTTGTTCTCAATGCTCCACAGCTCGGCTGCCACAACGCGGACACAACGCCCACGTTCACCCCACAAGTCCACCACGAGGAGCGGCAGTTCGGTCGAGGCGACAGCCACGGAGTCCGCCAGGACAAGAAGGGGATGCCGGTACTCCGGAGGAATCAGGTCCAGGGCCTGGTCAGGCGTCAAGCCCTCGTACCTCCGGTCATCGACGAGCGCGACGTTGGCCAAGAAGCCGTCCTTGCTGGGCGAATCCAGCGCCCCCCGAAGAGCGTCCCAGGCACCGTCCGCAGAGAAGTCGGTGCGCACAACAAGGGCTTCCAAAGTGCAGGGGAACTGCTTCATGCGCGGACAGTACCGCCAAGCCGGTGAACGTATGCGGTCACAGCACTAGCCGAAGTGGATCTCGCCTCTGCCGACCTGGTCACCCTCTATGACAGCATCGGCGACATTGCCTGGGCGGACGTCGGCAACGGCTACTTCGTCGACCCGGTACCTGACGTCCTTCTGCGGCTCAAGGAGCACGGCGTTGTCGGTGGTGGCACGGGCGAGGAGGCTCGTGGCCTGGTCATTGGCTCGAACGGTGGCGGACTGTGTTACGTCACTGGCCCCATCACTGGACGATCCCGAACTCGGCAAGGTGGCTGATGGCCTGCGGCAGTTGCTGGAGCTATCCCTGACGCGGTTTGTGGCCAACGGCGAGCCGGGATACCTGTGGGTGCGGTTCCCGGCGCTTCTTGTGTTAGCCGTTGTTACAGACTCCAATCCGGCGGATCGCGGAAGATGTCAGACAGGGAACGATTTTAAGCGCGTACTACACGGGGTGGAATATTTCACGGAGGAGAACCAGAATGTTGATTTAGGTAGCCCGAGGCCTAGTGATCCGCCACGTTCGCCAGAAATTTCTGATTTGCGTTAATCAGGTGATCAAGTGCTGCTCTGGCGGCGGCCAGGCTGTCTATTGTGGACGAAAGGCGATTTCGCTCCTGATTCATGGCGGTCAAAGCTTCCCGGGCTCTGTCCATGTTGGGCTCCGTCATGCAGGGGACCATCTGAGCGATGGTTCTGCTGGACATTCCGGCGGCCAGGAAGCTCTGAACCAGCGCCACCCGCTGGACGTGACCATCGTCGTAGCACCGCTGGCCGCTGGGGGACCTTGTGCTGACCAGCAAGCCCTGCTGCTCGTAGTAGCGCAGCGATCGACGGCTTGCTCCTGTCCGGGCGGACAGTTCACCGATCCGCATCTCAACCCCTCGCGTGCATTGGGTCACAGTGGCTTGCCCCTGACATCGATGTGAGCGTTTAGGTTAACCCCATGGCTCGCGATCCGCCGCCAGGGCATCTGGTTGCCGACCTCTCGCGTCCGCGAGCACGAAGAGGAGAAGTCCGTGATCAAGTTCGCTTTCATGATCAACCGTATCGATGGAATGACCTTCGAGGAATTCGTTGAGCATCATCGAAACCGCCACGCCCCGTTGTTCACCTCCATTCCAGAAGTGCGGCAGTACGTGAAGAAGTACACCGTCTCCCACCCGGTACCCGCCGAAGGGTATCCGAGCCCCGCTTACGACGGCCTCACTGAAATCTGGTTTGAAAGCTGGGCGGATCACGACGCCTTCTTCGCGTCTAAGAATTACAAGGAGTTGGTGAACCCGGACGAGAGTAAGTTCATCGATATGAATTCAGTGGCAGTAATGGTCACTGAAGAAAGGGTTGTGGTCTAACCCTTTGGGCGCTTTATGCCACGGGCGATGCGGCGGGGCATCAACGTGATGGAGGCCCAGCGATCAGGGTTTCGGAGTGCTGGACGGGCCGTTCGTAGTCGCGGGCGTGTTGGCGGGCGTGCATGATGCAGGCACAAAAATCTCTCGACGACCCGGCGACGGGGTAGACCGACGAATCCGGAGCTGTCCTTGGGGCGGCTTGCCTTGGGCTTGTCGTGATCACGTATCCGTCGATCGTTCCCACTCTGACGGTAGCCCTGGTGGCGTGGTGGGCCTTCTCCGTTTACCTGAGGCTCTGACAGCCCGGTCATGGCAGCGCAGGCACAGGTCTCTCCGATGATCACAGAGCGTCGCAACTCCATGATCGCCAGGACCTGTGTCTGTCTTGCGGCTGGGTGGTGCCACCATCACGCCTGTCCGCGCGCCCTCTCAGAGGTCGGTCCAGAAGGTTCTGCTCAGGGTCACGCATCACCCAGGACTCGATGAACGGATATGCGTCCAGGGCGAGGAAGAGACCGACACTCACGGTCAGTGGAATCAAGTTGTCGAGCGCCAGGGTATGACCCCAGAAGTCGACTTCCCGGCCCGGCGTCACCCGCAACTGTCCGTCCGCCACGCCCACGTACCAGTCGGGCTGCGACCCGGCCAAAGCCTGATCGGCACGGTAAGGGCCGTGTTGCCGGACGGTGTTGATCTGTGCGACCGAGGCGATGACGAAGACGGCGGCAGGGTCTCGGGCGCGGTGACCGTCACCTACACCGACGGCACCACCTCACAGGCGACGGTCGCCTTCCCGGACTGGACCCTCAACGGCGGTGCCAGCAAGCCGCTTCCGGTGACACGACGGGCTACCGGATCATCGCCTGCCACCAACTGACCAACGGCACCGGGTCAGTTATCGCCTACCAGGTCGAGAACGAGTACTACGACGGCTCGGCGGCCGGCCGTTCCTACATGCGGCACCTGGAGGACAAGGCGCGCGCGGACGGCATCACGGTCCCGCTGACCGGCAACAACAACGGCACCTTCAACTCCGGTACCGGTGCCCTGGACGTCGACGGCCCGGACTCCTACCCCCAGGGCTTCGACTGCTCGAACCCCTCGAAGTGGAACGGCGTCCCCGACATCGGCTATGACCACCCGGCCGGAAAACCGCTGTACTCGCCGGAGTTCCAGGGCGGCGCCTTCGACCCCTGGGGCGGACCGGGCTATGACAAGTGCGCCCAGCTGATCAACGACCAGTTCGCCAACGTCTTCTACAAGCAGAACATCGCGGTCGGCGCGACCGCGCAGAGCTTCTACATGACCTACGGCGGCACCAACTGGGGCTGGCTGGGCATGCCCGAGAACTACACGTCGTACGACTACGGGGCCGCGATCCGCGAGAACCGCCAACTCGATCCGAAGTACGTCTCCGACTCGGTCCGGCTGTGCACGATCCCGGTCGGGTTGCTCGGGTCGTAGAACACCAAGAGCTTTGCCCCGGCGAGTGCGTTGGCCAGACACCCGCAAGCCGACGCACATCCCCACCCGCAACTGCCCTCAGCCATGCGGGAGAAGGAGAGCTGAGAGATGGAGGAGCTCGAGCGGATCTCCTGCTCGCTCCACCGCTCCACCGCCGACGCCGGGCCCGCGTCCACGCCGCGCCACAACTGGGCCGGCGTGACCGGCAGGGCGGTCCCGGTCGACTACCGCTTCCGCTATGGGGTGTTGGGAAAACCTGACACGGGGCGATGCCTGGCACGTCTGGCGCAGGGCGAGGACGTCGACGTCTTCTGCCTCGACGACGTCGACACTGTCTGGGATGTCAAGAACTTCTTGCAGCGATCGATTGTTCGCTGTCGGGCGAAGCCGCCGTCACAGACGCAGGACGACCAGGGCGGTGTCGTCGGTGTTGCCCTCGGCGGGGAGCAGGTCGGCGAGGAGGGCGTCGGCCAGGGGCTCGGGTTCGGCGTGTCGGTGGTGGGCGAGGGAGTCGGCGAGGTGGGTCAGACCGCGGTCGATGTCCTCCGTACGGCGCTCGATCAGTCCGTCGGTGTACAGCACGAGGCTGGAGTCGGCGGCGAAGGAGACGCTCGCCTGCGGCCGGCCGAGATGCTCGGGTCTGGCGCCCAGGGGCGGGTCGGTGGCCTGGTCGAGGAAGGTCACCGTGCCGTCGGGGTCGAGCAGCGCCGGGGGAGGGTGGCCCGCGCAGCTGTAGGTGATGGTGTGGTCGTCCCAGTCGATGAAGGTCGTCACCGCGGTGGCGGACTCGGCGCCCTCGACGAAACGGGCGTAGAGACCGAGGGCCTCAAGGGCGGAGCCCGGCCCGTCGGCGACCCGGCAGGCCGCGCTCAGGGCGCTGCGCAGTTGACCCATGGCGCAGGCGGCCGCCAGACCGTGCCCGACGACGTCACCGACGGCGACCGCCATTCCGCCGTTGGGCAGGTCGACGAGGTCGTACCAGTCGCCGCAGACGTTGAGGGCGTCCACGGCGGGCTGGTAGCGGACGGCCGCCCGGTGGTGGCCGACCGGTCGCGGCGGGGGCAGCATCGCCGCCTGCAGGGTCAGGGCCACTTCGCGCTCATGGGCGTGTGCCCTGCGCAGCCGCTCGTTGACCTCCTGGAGCTCACGTGCCCGGGTGTACAGCTCGGCTTCCAGTACCCGGGCCCGTCTGTCGTCGGCTCGGCCGCCGAAGGCCCGGACGAACTCGGTGACCTCCTCCACCCGGTGGACGATCAGTGTCACCTTTCCGTCCGGGCCGCGCACGGGCGCGTTGACCGGGCTCCAGAAGTGCTCCACCCATCGGCCGGGCCGCAGGGGGTCTTCGATGTCGTAGCGGAGCAGGGCCATGGTGTCGCGCTCGCCGGTGGTCGCCGCGCGCAGCATCGACTCCCGGGTCTCGCGCATGCCGGCCGCCGCCGGGTCCTTGGGGTTCTCGGGGAAGACGTCGAAGATGTAGCGGCCGACCAGTTCCTCGCGCGTGCGTCCCGACAGGCGCTCGAAGTCCTGGTTGGCGTCGATGTAGACCAGCTCGGGGGTGAGCAGCGCCACCATGCCGGGCAGGTCGCGGAAGACCGCCTCATAGTCGATCTTCGGATCCTGCATGGCCTGCCCGCTTCGACGCCGAGGGTCACTGTGTCGTTCCACGATAGGAGGGATCGGGCCACGAAGCCCGGAAACGGCTCTTTTCGGTTCGGTGAGCAGTGACGATGCCTCGGCCGTCACCCGACCGCCGAGTGGCCTGCTCGGGGGAGGGCGCTCTGGGCGGCCGCACGATGGTGTGGCCCGGCGAGCGGCCACGCCGTTCATGATCCGGTCTGCGTTGAGCCGCCGATGTCCGTGGTGAGACGGCGGTAGGCGGCTCGGGCGTGGAGGAGGCGGGCCAGGGCCGTGCCCACAAGGGCGGCGGTGAACAGGCAGGCGAGCCAGAACGTGTCGCGGTGTCCGGCCCAGGTGAGGGTGCCGGCGGGCGGGATGGCGAAGCCGTTGAGGAAGAGCCAGCACAGCACCGCGGTGCCGGGGGCCGCCGTGAAGCGGGCGCACAGGCCGAGCAGTGCGGAGAGCAGGGACAGCGCGGCCAGCGCCGGCGATGGGCGATCGGGACCTATCAGCGCATTGAGCAGTGCCACCAGCACCAATGCGCCGCCGGATGCCGCGGCCCAGACCAGGGGCGTGGCCAAGGGCGAGGGGACAGGCCGTGCTCCGGTACGAAGAGGCACCCAGTCGATCATGCCTGACTCCTTCTGGTCGTCCCGCTCCTCCTGGCGACGGGGAAGTCAGCCTGCCCGAGTCCGCGCCACCGGTACAACCTCGCCCCGTGGCTCAGGTCGCGGTCCTCACGGCCCTCTTGGACGGCTTCGTCGCCCGTCGCTCGTAGAGGACCGGCCACAGGGTGATCAGGACGAGCAGCCAGACCACGGTCACGGTGCGAACATGTGCGCCGAACGCCGCCAGCAGCAGGGGGAGTACGCAGCAGGGGAGGGCCACGGACAGCAGCCACCGCTGTTCCCGCCCGGCTCGGCCGAGCCAGGCAAGTCCGCTGAGCATGAAGTACCCCGCCAGCGACGAGCACAGCAGCCACCGGGTGGCGTCCGGCAGCGTCTCCAGGTGTCCGGCCGCGGCTCCCAGTGCGGCGGCCAGAGCGGCGAGGCAACCGGACACGAAACAGTGCAGGGGCAGCGCCGCACGGGCGGGCAACACCCCTGCCGCCAGGTGCGGCACCCCCGCGTAACCGTGCCCGAAGGACAACGCCCACAGCGTGGCCAGCAGGAAGAACGCCGCGACGGCGAGCATGTACAGCTTCTTGTCCCACTCCGCGTCCGAAGTGGCTTCGACCACTTGGGCGACGCCCTCACCCAGCACGATGATGACGAAGAGGCCGAGCCGCTCGCTCAGGTGCTCCGTCTGCGACCGCGCGAGCGACGTGCTCCCAGCGGAACCGTGCCGCGCGGGTCGGTTGCCGCGGCTTTCCCGGGCCTCCTGGTGTTCGACGATGTCGCGTGCGGAGACCGCGAACGTGACGTACAGATCAAGGGCGATACCGAGGGCCCAGAGCCAGTGGCGCGTCGGATCGTGCGCCCAGAGCGAGACGATCCACGGGATCACGCCGAGCGACATCTGAGCGGTCGGCCAGTCGACAAGGATCTGGCGACGGTGCTGCCAGGCTCGGCTCGCCAGGACCCGGATCAGGGCGTAGGCGAGGGCGAACACCCGCGCGTGCCGGTCGTCCCCCTCGTGCACCCCCGACACCGCCGCGGCCATGACGGCCATGCCGAACATCGCGGCCAGCACCGTACGGACGTGGGTGTTCTCGTAGGCCACGTTCGCGTACAGGGTGAAGCAGATCCAAGCCGTCCAGAAGGCCAGGAACAGCAGCGCGTACAGGCCCACGTCCGACACGTCCGGGACACCGTGCAGCAGGTGCGCGATCTGCGCCACACCCGCCACGGCCACCAGGTCGAAGAACAGTTCCAACCAACTGGCGTGCCGGTTCTCCTCCGAGGTCGGTTGCGGGGCCGGTGCGGTCGTGTTGGCGTCGCTCACTGCATCACTATGCCCTGTCGCCGACGACCTACGAGCCGGAAATCGTCTGCGACCGGTCGCCGGGACGGGCCCTTGCCAGCCTGGAACCGCTCGCCGCCGGGTCGGCAGTCCTAGCGTGCCATTTCGAGATGCGGCCCTCACACAACTGCGGTCAGAACCAGGACCGTTGTCGGTTCGATCGGTGCTGAGCACCGCTGCGGGCCTCGGGGCTGCTGGAGGATGGGCAGGTCCGACCAAGAGGGCCCCGGGGCGGTGAGCCGACTGCTGTCGGTGTGGCCGCCGTGGCTTCGGCTGCTGCCTCCGTCCTTGCGGCGTCCGGTCCTGCGGCTGCCGTGGTTTCGGTACGGGACGCCAAGCCGGTGCGGCTGTGTCTGTCCGACATGACCAGCCTGGTCACCGGGATCGTCGGACTACGCCTCGCCTCGGGCGCGGTGCTGGAACTGTGGGAGCGCAACGCCGGCGAAGAACGGATCGAACCCGACCGGTCCGAGGCCCGGTTGATCCTGCTCGACACCGTCGGCCGGTTGTCCGACCGATACCGAGACCTGGCCGCAGACCTCGGCCGGCACGCCGCCGTGCCGGAACCTCTGTCACGCGACCCCGAGGAGGAAACACGCCTGGTCCACTCCCTCCACAGCGACCCGCGCGACGACGACGGACACGCCACGGCGACAGCGGTCCGCATCGTCGGGACCGCCGACCACGTCAACGCCGCCCGTCGCCTCCAGCCGGGTCTGGCAGCCGCGGCGAGGTCGAGGGACCCACACTCATGGTGCGAGGCGCAGCGGAGGAAGGCACACACGGCTGCCGCGCGGCAACTCGGCCACCAGGCGGCCCGGAGCGCGGTAGCCATCGAGGTTCACCCTTTTCATGAGGATGCCGGGGTGCGGGCTCCCGGTGCTGAGGAGGCCCGTGCCTCGGGCAGGGAGGGGCATTGCCTAGTGAAGGGGCCCGATCAGGCCTGTGCGGGAGGCGGGAACGACGGAGCCGACGGTGTGGTGGGTGCGCAGGTGTCCGTTGTAGACCTTGCTGCAACAGCCCGCTTCCCGGTCAGGCGCGGACGCCCAGCAGACGCCCGTTCTGGAGGCCGAAGTACAGGACGCCGTCGGCAACCGCAGGCGTGGAGAAGACCGGGCTGCCGGTGTCCGCCCGCCATTGTTTCTCGCCCGAGACCGCGTCCAACGCCCACATACGGCCGTCGTTCGTGCCGACGTACAGCGTGCCGTCCGCCACCACCGGAGCCCACCGCACCCAGACACCGACCTTGCGACTCCACCGTCTCTCGCCGGACACCGCGTCGACAGCCCACAGATATCCGTCGCCGGTGCCGAAGTAGACGAGGCCGTCGGCGACCGCCGGCGTGGACTTCACCCAGGTGCCGGCCGGGAGCTTCCACCGGACCTGACCCGATGCCACGTCCACCGCCCAAAGGTGCCGATTGGCGCTGCCGACGTAGAGGATGCCGTCGGCCACCACCGGCGAGGACCACAGTCCACTCAGCGTCTTCAGTTGCCACCGCACCTGGCCGGAGGCGGTGCGCAGAGCCCACAGAACGCCGTCGTCGCTACCGACGTAGACCGAGTCGCCCACCACGGTCGGCGAGGAGCGCACGCCCGTGCCGACCCGGACCTGCCACCGGCTCTCCCCTGAGACGGCGTCGACCGCCCGGAAGAAGCCGTCGTTGCTGCCGAAGAGGACCATGCCATCGGCGACCACCGGCGTGGACCGCACCAGGCCGCCCGTCCTGACCCGCCACCGCTCCCGGCCCGAAACGGCGTCCACCGCCCACAGGCATTTGTCCCAACTGCCGATGTAGACAGTGCCGTCGGCGAAGGCGGGCGACGCGGCCACCACACCGCCGACCCTGCACTGCCAGCGTTCTTCGCCGGACAGGGCGTCGACGGCCCACAGGAGGTGGTTCCAACTGCCCACATAAACAGTGCCGTTGACCACGGCCGGTGACGATTCCTTCACCGCTCCGCCGGTGTCCAGCTGCCAGCGCACGGTACCGCGCTGCTGCCCTTCCTCCTGCTCTCCGTCGGCGCCGCCGGCGGAAACGAGGACATAGGGTTTGACGACGACCGGCAGGTAGGCGAAGTAGCCGACCACCTCGATCGCGTTGAAAATCCCCAAGGGCACGAGGACCAGCGCCCACCACGGCGTGAGGTGGCCCGCGAGGATGGTTATCAGCGCGGCGACGCAGCCGATCCCTGAGCAACTGGCCACGAGAAGCTCAAGGGCTCCTTTGGCGCGAAGGCCTCGAAGTAGCATGGCCGACAACATATGATCACTCGGCTGTCGAATCGGTCAAGATTGCGGAAAGCGTCAACACCCGGCGATCGGGCGGAACTTCGGTGCGGGGCCCTGCTGGATTGTCGCATTCGCCGCCGCCCCGATGCCGTCTCGTCCGCCCCAACTCCCTTGCCGCACACGCCGACTTGACCCTTCCCTACGGTTCCGGTGCGGACGAGGGCCACGGCGGCCGGTTGAAGAGTGTCGAGCCTGAATGCGCGGTCGAGCCTGGTTCCCGTCGCTCGGAGGCCACGTCCTCGTCCAGCTGCGGCCATCACACAACTGTTCTCAGAACCATGACCGTTGTCGGTTCGGCCGCTGCCAGTGAGCACCGCTGCGGGTCTCGGGGCTGCTCGAATACGAGCGGGCCGGGCGGATCAACAGGGCCCCGTGAGCGGTTAGTTGTCCGCTGCCTCCGTCGTCGCCTCGTCCGGTGCTGCGGCTGCCGTGGTTTCGGTGTGAATGGCGTGGCCGCGTTGGGGGGTGAGGTCGAGGGAGGTGAGGACCGAGGAGTGGACGATCGAGGGGAGGGTGTGGCGGAGGAGAGCGGAAACGCTGGTGGGGAGGTCTTGGTAGTTGGTGGTGGCTTGTGACATGGCTTGGACGCCGGCGAAGGCGCCGACAAGCACCTGAGCGGTCTCGGTGGGGTCGACGTGGGGGAGGAGTTCGCCTTGTTTCTGGGCCTTGTCGAGGAGTTCGTTGGTGACGGCGGTCCAGTGCTGGAAGGGACCGGTGCGGTCGAGGCCGTCGGCGCGTTGGTCGAGGGTGAGACGAACGCCGGCCCGGATGAGGGGGTCGGTCTGGAGGCGGTAGGCGCGGAGCATGGTTGTGTCGATGAGTTCCTGGATTTTGCAGGGGCGGTCGGGGACGACGAGTGACTGGTCCTGTCCGGCGAGGACGCCCAGGGCGAGTTGTTCTTTTGAGCGGAAGTGGAAGTAGAGGGCGCCTTTGGTCACGTTGGCAGTGGTGAGGATCTCGCTGATGGTGGCGGCTTGGTAGCCGCGTTCTTCGAAGACGGTGGCTGCGGCCATGAGGATGGTGTGGCGGGTGCGAATGGCCCGGTCCTGTTTGGGTTCTGGCATGTTCGGGCCCCTTTCGTCACGGGTCGGGTGCCCGTCCGTTAAAAATACCGTCCAGTTCGTATAGTCTACGGCGCTGCAGTCATCGTTGAGACGCTCCGCCGTATTGGTTCCCGGGCTGCGTGGGGGAGTGGAGCGGGGAGGCCGGTCGGGTGCGTCGGGTGCGGGGTGCTGCTCTCGTGGGGTGGGCCAGGCGTGGCCAATCGCAGTGATTTGCCCTCCAGTTCGCAAACTGTCCGCGTGAGGCTGAGAGCTCGCCGTCAAGGGCGGCATCGACCAGTTGGTCGGACGCTCGGCAGGCCAGGCCAGGCCAGGCCAGACCCGGCCCGGCCCGGCCCGGCCGACGGTGAACGTGAATCTCTCGGAGGAGACCGTGCGGCGGTCGCTGCCCACGCCGAGCGTCACGCAGGCACCTCGGCGTTGGCGGGTTCCACGCCTGGGGGACTCGGCACTATGGACCGCGTCACTCCTTGGAATCGGTGGACGGGCACAGGGTCCGGCTCGGGGATGAGCACGCCGAACCACGCTTCACGAACTCGAAGCGGCCACGCCGGGCGGCCTCACAGCTGACGGCGGGTCACTCGCAGTCGGCTACCGGACTCACAGCCCGATCTCCAGTTGCGGGGCAGGTACTCCATCCTTGACCAAGCTGTGCAGGGCACCAGCGAGATCACGTGACCCGAGAGCTCCGGCCCGTGGCAGTCGGCGATCTTCGCCAACTGCCGCCACCGAAACCCGGTGATGTTCTCGGCGGCCGGCCTGTCGCTCGACAGTGTGCCGTTCGGCTGGAAGGCGGTGGCGCGGACGAGGAAGAAGTCCTGAATCGTGTCGTCATGACCACGTACAAACCCGGGTGCGACAACCCTCTGATGCCGCACGTGCGGCCGGGTCCCGTCGAGCGCGGGCCCGGTCTCCTCATGCAACTCGCTGCGCTGTGCCGCTTGTTGCGTCTCGCCGACTTCGATGCAGGGTTCAGCACGGGCAACCGAGCACGCTAGGAGCCACTCGTGGACCGCCGCGACGACACTCGGCGGACTGCCTCCAGGCGTCGCTGGCTGTCGTCGGCCCGGGTCGGGATACGGATGCCGGCACTGACACCGGTTCCTGGCGTCGGAGTCGGAGTCGGAGTCGGTGTCAGTAACGGGGCTGTGAACGGTGGGCGGGATATCGGAAGTTGCGCAATCCGTGGGTGGTGCGATCCGTCCCGAGGAGGAGCCTGTGTCGGCCCGGGAGGCGGGGGTGGCCGGGCCCGGAGGTTCGGGGGCGGCGTTCGGTGCATGGAGCCGGTCTGGGTCTGTCCGTCCCGGCGCGTTGAGGACGTTGTGGGCCGGGCGCTTGGCCGTGTGGGGCGCTTTCGGACGTAGCGGTGTGACCAGTTGGTGGCTGCCAGCCGTGGGGATGAGGGCCGGTGGGCCGGGCTGTTTCGGTGTGGCTGGAGCGGGCGGGTGCCGCGAACGAGACTTCCAGTGACGGGCGGTGCGGTTCGGCTGGCGCGCGGTGCGGTTCGGCAGGCCATGAAGCCGGCTGGTGACCCCGACGGTTGCGCGGTTGATCGCCCGCTGAAGCCGACGGAAATCCACCTCGGCGGTCATCGTGGGGCTCGTTCCCGAGTCGCTGAGAAGGCGCCGTCGTCCCCGAACCGCATGTCGAGAGCAGGGCTGGAGGCTGGACCGCTCCACGGCCGGTCTCTTGCACAGCCGCAGATCCCCGTCGCGGCGGCTGTGACATAGGGCGGCAAGCGGTCGTGCGCGGTCGCCGAGCGCCGTACCGTGGCACACCGTCTTGCCCGCCGATCGTCCCCCGACCTGTTCCTCACCGTGTTCGGCCAACGCGCCTTCGCCATGCGGATCGGTCCGCTCGTCCCCGACCTTCCAGCCTCTGGCCCACTGTGACTTGAGGGGAGACGGGCGCCGTCGATCAAGTCACCCACGGACGTGTCGACATCGGTGCCGGCGTCAGCCCGTATGAGGCGGCCTTTCTCGATACCGAGCAGGACGGGTGCGGCGCGCCATGCCGCGGAAAGTACGGTGGCGGGGCCGGCGTCGGGCAGGCGGAGTACCCACCAGTACAGCTGGGTCGAGGAGGTGGCCTGCGCGAGTTGGCGGCGCGGGTGGTGGGGTGTGCTTGACCGACAGGTCGGGCGGGAAGTGGTTGTCGTTGAGGCTGGCAGGCAGAGCGTCTGGACAGTGGCCACTGTCTCGCGGCGCGGTGGTGTGGGCGATGATGCCAGCGCGGCTCGGGCAGTGGCTGACCTTTCGCGAGAGGCGGGCTGGAACTCTGGCGGCGTCGGGCACGGCCCCGGCGAGGCCGTCCTTGAGGCGGGCGAGGGTCCACCCATTGGGCCTCGACATCATGGTTGGACGCCGACAGTAGGGCGAGGGCGAGACCGTTCTCCGCCGCTTGGGGCGTTCTGGGGTGCCTGCCTGCCGTCGCCTGGGCTCGTCGACGTGGGAAAGCCGAGGCCGGCACGTGCGTATCGACTCCCGAAGGGATCCTCCGACGTGGTGGCGGTCTCCGGGGGTGGCTGGGGTGGCCGATTCTGTGTGTCCTCTGGTGGCGGAATACCCTTCGGAAATCTACAAACCGTCCGTGCTGTTCTGTCGGGTGGTTCCGCCGCTGTGACGGTCCCGGTGCCCGGTGCCCGGTGCCTGGCGGCTTGAACGCGGGCCGCGTATCCGCTTTCTCAGCGGCCTTGTGGGGGAGTTGAGTGTGTACGTCGAAGTGCTGGGTGCGCCTGCGGTGCGTGAGAACAGTGTGTCGGCCGTGCCGACGGCCCCGAAGCCAGAACAAGTGCTGGGCCTGCTGGCTCTCCATGCCGACAGGGTGGTGCCGGTGGTCATGTTGGTGGAGAAGAGTTGTGTGTGGTGGGGACCCTGCCGCACAGTGTGCGCACCACCCTGCAGAACCTAGTCCCGCAGCTACGTGAGTTGATCGGCACGGCGCTGGCCGCGCGGGAGCGGGGGTGAGGGGGGAGCGGGGGCAAGGACATTCTGGCCACCGTGCCCGGCGGATATCGGCTGCAGACGCGTGGCGGCATGATCTACCACCGGGAGCTCGAGCGGTCTGCGAGCATCGGATACCGGGCCATGGACGTCGAGGACTGTGCAGGAGCGGCCCGCCGTCTGGCAGACGCGTCGTGTCTGCGGAGTGGGCCGGCGCTCACCGTTCTGCGGGCCGGGGCCGGCAGCCAGATCGACATGGAGGTCCGGAGGTCGGAGGAGGGCCGCCTGCGCGCTGGCTCAGCGCATCGACGCCGATCTGCATCTGGGCCGCCACCGTGAGCTGCTGCCGGAGCTGACGGTGCTGGTCAACCAGGACCGGATGCACGAGAGTCTGCACGGCCAGTTCATGGTGGCGCTGCACCGTGTCGGCAGCGCGCGAACGAGACACTGGACGTCTACCGGCGACTGCCACCACCCTCGTGGCGGAACCGTGCCTGGAGCCGGCGGCGCCGTTTGCAGCGTTCCATCCTGACGGCCTGCCCCGACGACATCTCCGTGACCGTCCCGGACGCGACCGTCCAGCTCACCGCCCAACCCGCCATTCTCGCGGGCGAGTTGCAGAAATGATCCGGCCCACGCTTCGTACGGGGGAGGGCGGAGCATGGCGTACCACAGACGGATCCCGCACTGTCCTTGCTCCCTCGATGCCTCTGTCGAGGTTCCGTGGACATCCCCGACCCAGCTCGTCCTGCTGCGTGGCTGCGAGCTCGGCCAAGGTGCGGGTCCTCCTGCCGGCCGTCCGGATGAGCTGGATGCGGAAGTGTCGAGGTGCGTGAGGGGTGGCCTCAGCGGCGATCGAGGAGCGCCCTCGACCTGGCGGGGATTCAGTCGACGTGCGCTTCCCGGCCGGCGGCCAGGCACTGAGTGCCGCCCCACTGGACGCGCTCAACCTCGGCTGGAAGCTGGCCCGGATAGTCCAAGGTGTCGCGGACCGCTGGCCACCGACGACCGCGGACACCTACGACCGTGGACGCAGGTCGGCCATGCAGCAGGTCGTCAACAACACCCAGTCCGGTCGCCCCCAGGCGGCCGGACTCCGCGCTCGCCCCGGTCCTGCATCGCCGCCTCCGGTCTTCTGTGCCCGATGAGCCCGAAGACCCGATAGAAGCCGTCCGGCCCGGATCTTGCCCCGTCCGGGTCGCCCCGTCCCGGCAGGCTTGGCGGGCAGGAAACGGGAGAAACGTGAGAATCTTCAGTAAAGCGGCAAAGGCGGAGAGCGTATGGAGAGATGGAGGCGTGGAGGATTGGTTGACGACGGAAGGCGGGGCCGTGGCGGGCCGGGCGCGGGGAGGGTCCGATGATCCTGGTGACGGGCGCGACGGGGACGGTGGGGCGGGAAGTGGTCCGCGGCCTGCCTGCCAACCTGCGCGTGCGGGTCATGACCAGGGACCCGGCGAAGGCCGCAGGGATGTTCCCGGGGGCGGAGGTGGTCGTCGGGGACTACACGGATCCGCCGTCGCTGGCCCGGGCCTTGCAGGGGGTGCGCACGGCGTTCCTCGTTACCACGCGAGTCGACGGCGACGACGACGCCCGCTTTGTCTCGGCCGCCCGTGCTGCCGGGGTGCGGCGGGTGGTGAAACTCTCCGCGGCGGGTGTTCTGGACCCCGGGGCCGACGACCTGATCACCCACCGGCAGCGCGCCAACGAGGACCTGCTGCGCGGCTGCGGCCTGCAGTGGACCCTGCTGCGTCCGCGTGCGTTCATGTCCAACTCCCTGTCCTGGGCTGGTTCTGTCCGCCACGAGCGCACCGTTCGGGCGTTGTACGGGATGTCGCCCAACGCCTGCGTGGACCCCCGGGACATCGCGGAGGTCGCGGTGCGAGTCCTGACCGAGGAGGGTCATGCCGGGTGTGCTTACACCCTGACGGGGCCCGAGGCGTTGACGGCTGTCGGTCAGACCCGTGAGCTGGGCCGGCTGCTCGGCATCCCCCTGCGTTTCGAGGAGCTGACCCCGGATCAGGCGCGTGTCGCGCTGGGCGGACGCTGTCCGCTTCCGGTTGTGGAGGCTCTTCTGGCGGGTGCGGAGCGTCAGCGGGCGGGTGCCAAGGCCCACGTGGAGGACACTGTCAGCACTCTGACGGGCCGTCCGGCCCGCTCCTTCCGGCAGTGGGCCCAGGACCACCTCGAGGCCTTCACCCCGCCCCCGGGCGGGGCCGACCCCCGCCGGTAGACGCTGTAACACCCGCCTCCCGGGCACGGAACCGTCCGGTCCCCGGGTTTACTCCGGCAGGTTGCGGGACCGTCCTGCGTGCCTGTGCCCGCCGTTACGGCGCCTGCCCCGCCTGCCGCCGTCTGTCCCCCGACTCCGGCTCGCGCACTTTCCGTGTGGAGAGTCTTGGTGACGACACGTAGTGGGCGCTGGGTTTTGTGTCTTTCCCGCTCCTGTGCCGCCGGCTGCCCGGTGCCCGCGTGGTGCGGCGTCACTCTTCCGGTGTTCCCGGGCTGGACCTCACCTTTTGGAGACCCATTGCCATGACCACCCATCAGACCTCCTCGCTCCTTCTGGGCCTGGCCGCGATCGTGCTGTTGGCCCGCTTGTCGGGTGTGTTGGCCCGGCGTCTGAATCAGCCGGCGGTGATCGGTGAGGTCCTTGCCGGGATCGCGCTGGGCCCGACCCTTTTCCACGGTGCGCTCTCAGCTGCACTCTTCCCGGCCGGGATCCGGCCGCTGCTCGGTGCCCTGGCCGCGGTCGGCGTGGCGGTTTTCATGTTCCTGGTCGGTCTGGGGTGGGATGTCGCATTGGTTCGTGGCAGTGGGAGCCTCGCCGCGTCCGTGTCCTTCTGTTCTGTCCTGCCGCGTGCCGGTGGCGAGCGGCTGCGTGCCGAAGTCCATGAGCGGCTGGGCGAGTTGAGCGGCGTCCTGCTGCTGCCGGTGTTCTTCGTCGTCGCCGGTCTCCAGGTCGACCTGTCCCATCTGGACGCGGGCGGGCTGGGCACGTTGGGGCTCGTTCTGCTGGTGGCGGTGGGCGGCAAGTTCACCGGCGCGTTCGCCGCGGCCCGTCTGAACCGGATGCCGGTGCGGCAGTCCGCCGCGCTGGCGACGCTGATGAACACCCGCGGTCTGACCGAGCTCATCGTCCTCAATGTGGGCCTGCAACTGGGTTTCCTGAGAAGGGACTTGTACTCGCTGATGGTGGTCATGGCCGTCGTCACGACCATGATGGCGGGCCCGTTGCTGAGCTGGATCCTCGGCCGCCCCGCGGACACCGCCCGTCCCGTGGACGCCGCCGGCTCCGCGGCCGGTGGCAGCGCGGGGGAGAGTGCCGTACTAGGGCACACGGCCGGCCCGGCGGGCACCGTGGGCACGGCCGTGTGACGCCCCCGGGAAAGCCCACTCCGCACCCCGGCCGGTCCCGCTCCCCGTCCCCGTCCCCGTCTCCGGACGGCGGTGGGACGTAGGTCGGAACATCAGCACCCCGGGTGTCAGGAGGTGTTGCCCGGGTGCTGCCGCCGCTATGGGGTCGGTGTCCGCGCTGTCAGTGGAACTCGCCGGCCCTTGTAACTCCCGGCGGGCTGGCGGGTGATGGTGTTCCCGCGGTTGAACGCGTTGATGATCGCGATCTGGGTCGCAGGGGCGGCGACGAGGTGGTCCTGGTCGTAGTGGTTGGCGGCGTTCGCCCGCGCCTCGTGTGGTACCCCGGCCGGCCCGCGTCCGCGATACGGGTGCCTTTCCCGGTGAGCTCCAGTGCGGCGGGCTCGGCGTCGGTGAACACGGTGGCCTCGGGTCACACGCTACGCGGCGACGAGATTGAGCCGCAGTGCCGTCTCACCGCTGCGGCGGTGTCCGTGGTGTGCACGTCCACGCGTCCACCGCAGCCGTTGGCCTGGCTGGCGCGCAGCGTCACCCGTTCCCGCGTCGGGGCCGGCGGCGTCGGCTCCGCAAGCGCCCCGGCCGCGGTGGCGGTGGCGGTGGCGGTGTGCTTCATGGCCTTGGCGGCGACGGGACCGGCCGTCATGGTCAGCCGGGGCTTCCCTGCGCACTCCTGTGTCCTCGTCGATACCCGCACCCCGCACCCCGTACCCCGCACCCCGCACGCGGCACGACGGGGGGAGGGCATCTGATCATTCGTCAGGTACTCACGAATGATGTGTCCTCTCCGCTCCGTCGCGGCGTACCGGCACGGACCGTCGGTGAGTTCACGCCCTATGCCGTCACCGTCACAGAGTCCGGCCAGACCCCTCACGGGGCTCCGGCCCGCGCCTCGGCGGCAGACCGGCTCCGGGGACGGTAGCGGACGTACGGCGGCGCAAGACAAGCCCCTTACCGCTCGGCTCGCGCTCGTGCCGGGCCGTAGTCCTGTGTGCCGTTCTGTCAGCCGCTGCGGGGGTGCGGGGGTCCGGCCAGCAGGACGGGTTCGACGGCCTCGTAGCGGTTGCGTTCACGTGCGGCGGCGCCCCTGCCCGATAAGAGGGTGCCGAGTACCCCGCATAGGAAGCCTGCCGGGACGGACACGAGGGCGGTGGTGGTGAAGGGGAACCAGTTGAAGTCGGCTTCGGGGAAGGCTGATTGGGGGGAGCCGGAGACGAGGTTGGTGCCGGTCATCAGGACGAGGACGGTGAGACTGCCGCCGATGAGGGTGCACAGCAGTCCGGTACGGGTGTAGCGGCGCCAGAAGAGTCCGAGGACGAGTGCGGGTGCGATGGCGGAGGCGCCGAGGCAGAACGAGACGATGGCGAGGGGCTGCAGACTGCGGTGCTGGGCGAGCACGGCCAGCGCGATGACCGGTACGCCCACGCCGAGCGCGGCCAGGCGTGCCAGTGCCATCTCGCGCAGCGGCGCGGTGTTCGTGCGGGCGAGGACGTCGTGGGCCAGGGAGTTGGCGCAGGCCAGTGTCATGCTGGCCACCGATGCCAGCAGGGTCAGGAAGATGGCGGTGGTGACGGTGGTGAACAGCAGGCCCTCCGCGCGGGAGAGGTCCGCGCCGAACGCGGCGCGTGCTCCCAGCAGGTAGGCGGTGTTGCCGCGTGGGTCCGCGGCCGCGATCTCCTTGCCGCCGATCAGGGCGGTGGCGCCGACCGCCACGACGGTCATCACCGCCATGAACAGGGCGACCGCCGAGACCGCCCAGGACATCGCACGGCGCACCTGACGGGTACTGCCCGCGGTGTACATCCGCATGGTGACGTGCGGCAGGCAGGCGCCGCCCAGCACGATGGCGCATTGGGTGCTCACCATGTCCAGGGCGGGGTGTCGGCCGCCGGCGAACTGCAGGCCGTAGTGCAGGTAGGCCGGTCCGGCTCCGCTGTTCTGTGCGGCCGTCTGGAACAGGGTCTGGGGGCTCCAGCCGAAGGTGTGCAGGACGAGTGCGGCGACGACGAGCCCGGAGCCGAGGAGGATCACGGTCTTCAGGATCTGGATGAGCGCGGTCCCGCGCATCCCGCCGATGGCCGCGTAGGTGATCATGAGGGCTCCCGCGCCGACGACGCAGCCCGTGCGCATCGCGCCGTCGGAGAAGCCCAGGACGAATGCCAGCAGCTGTCCGACACCGGCCAGTTGGACCACCATCATGGGCACCAGTGCCGCGAGGGTGACCGCGCACGCCGTGATCCGTACCGCCCGCCCGGGCATGCGCCGGCCCAGCACGTCGCCCATCGTGAAGCGGCCGGTGTGGTGCAGTGGTTCGGCCAGCAGGAACATCAGCAGGAGCAGTGAGAGCAGGGTGCTCAGGGCCAGTACGACGCCGTCGTAGCCGCACAGGGCGATGATGCCGCCGACAGTGAGGACGGTGGCCGCCGAGATGTAGTCACCGGCGATGGCCAGGCCGTTGCGCAGGGGGGAGAGGAAGCGGTAGCCGGTGTAGAACTCGTCCAGGTCCTCCCGGTCGGGGCCGGTGATCACGCACAGCAGGAGCGTGAGTGTCACGACGCTGCAGAACGCCACGAGCGACCAGGACTGCGCGGCGCCCTCGAAGTCCGTCACGTCCGCCACTGCCCGTCACGGGCCTGACGCCGTACCCGGCGGGCGAGCGGGTCGACGAACCGGCGTGCGGTGAGCTCGTAGAAGATGACGGCCAGCCAGGTCACCGGCAGCTGCACCAGTGCCAGGAACAGTCCGAAGGGCAGGCCGCCCGGAGCGGGACGGGCCATCAGGGAGGGCACCTGGACGGTCAGTGTCAGGAACACGGCGAAATATCCGAGTGCGGCGAACGCGGCGACCCGCCGCTGCCAGCGGCACGCCCGGCGCAGCAGCCGCAGGTCCCGGTGCGGCCCGGTCCACGGACGGACCCGGCCAGTGGCCCACCCCGGCGTGACAGCGGAAGCGTGCCGTCCGGCCCGATGTGGCAGCGGACGTAACTCGGAACTGTCGGAAGACATCCCAAGATCTCCTAGAGGGTCGTGGGCCCCACGAGGCACGGACCGCGACAACGCGGGGAAACGGCCCGGTCATCGCACGCTATGCGGGTCCCGCACCCGGCGCAGCACTTCCGGCGAACTCCCTGATGAAACCCGCCACGACGCCCTGACCTCGGGTGTTGCGGATGAGAACAGGGTGACGGGGGGCTACGGGAGTGCCCTGTGAGCCCTGGACGCGTCACCGTCCGGCACGCCGGTGGCTGGTCGGCGGCCCTCGTTCGCCGGCCGGCCGGGCGGGCCCGCCCGGTGAGAATGCCCGGCGCACCGGCGTGGGACGTCGGATCGGCTACGGCTGGAGGCCGACGACGCGGATTCGGCCGACCTGTACGCCGTTTGCTGCCATTCCTGACCGGCTGTGGCACTTTCTCACCGGTTGCTGGCTACACCTGGATGAAGGACATCTCTGTGCGGGGGAGAGGGTGCTGTTCGTGCTGACGATCAACGTGGCGGTGCTGCCGGCGGTCGTCATCTTCTTCCGGCTCCGCCGCTGGACTGAGGCCCGCAGCCGCGGACGTGAGGAACAACTCCGAGGTCAGAACAGATACTGCCGGCCTTGAGGAGGCCTGCCGGCCCCGCCCTGACCGTAGTCACCATGGGGCTTGTCTGACTCGGGCGCGCCGCTGAGGGCGATTGCGGCCGTCGTTGTCGGCGTCGGTCCAGTGCTTGGACTTCGAGCGCTTGTAGCCGGCGCGGCTTTCGTCTTGGACGGTGAGTGCGGCCAGGGCGTCGCGGATCGGCAGGGAGATGGTGTCACCGGGTGCTACCTGAGGGCGGGGAGCGGGTACGGCGTGGGTGGTGGCCTGGGTGAGCAGGGGCGGTCGATACGGCGAGCCACGCGACAACGCCGCCGCCTCTGCTGGCTCCCGCCCGGATCCCGGCCTGCGGCTGGCGGGGGGCCCGGGTGGTGTTGTCTGTCTGCGGCGGTCTTTGGACAGGCTCCTACGTGAGTGGGGAAGACCGGGGAGGACGGCGAGCCGTGAGTCCTGAGACCGTTCGCCGGGAGCGGGACGGGCGGGGTGAGCGCAGCCGGTACAGCGCGGGTGGCAGCTGCGCCGGTTTGTTGTTCGGGGCGGGGTGTGTGTGGGTGATTGGGCTTGCGCGGGTGGTTGGTTGCCGGGCTGGCCCGGAAGGACCAGCCCGGGGGGCTTACTGAATGTAGGTGTAGTGCGGGCTGTCGTACTGGGGGCCGTTCTTCTCGTAGGTGAACCAGTAGGTCAGGGTGGAGCCGGTGGTGAGCGTGACGTTCTGTGTCCAGGTGCCGCCGCTGTTGGTCATCCGGAAGTTCTGCTGGCCGGAGCCGTTGACGAGGTAGTGCACGTCGACGTACGCCGCCGGTGTTGTCGGAAGGAACGTGATCTGCGCCTGATTGGCGCTCACGCGCGTCACACCGGCGGTGTAGTCCGGCGTCGTAGTGCTACCGCCGGAGCTCCCGCCTGTCGTGCTGCCACTCGTGGTACCGCCGGTCGTGCTCCCGCCCGGGTTCTGCTGGTAGACCGCGAACCAGTCGACGCTCATGGCGGCACCGGAGGTGATACTGCCTGCCTGGGCGGCCGAGCTGCAGCCGCAGACCTTGTCGGGGTAGGAACCGGCGATCGCCAGGTCGAAGATGGCCATGAATCCGTGATCGACGGCGGCCTGCCACGTGGCGACCGACACCTGGTTCTCGTTGACGGTGAAGGTCAGATTGCCGTCGAGGTAGAAGCGGAGCTGCTCCGCGGAGGTGTTCGTGCGGTCGATGATCGCGGAGTACGTGTGGTAGCCGGTCTGGCAGCCCGCGCACGGTTGGAGATCGCTGGTGATGCCGTCGGGATCGTGGCACTCGCCTGCCCACACGCCGCAGTGGAAGGTGGTGGAGTGCTGGCTCAGCGCGTTGACGTCCTCCATGATGTCGAACTCGCCGATACTGGGCCAGTTCGTCGCGCCGACCGGGCGGGCCGCGCCGCCCATCGCCCAGAACGCGGGCCAATAGCCCAGTCCGCTCTGCGGGTTGGGCTGGAGGATGGACGCGCTCATCTGGAGCTGCCCGCCGGCCGGGGCGGCGAAGTCGGTGCGCTGGGTCTCGATGCGTCCCGAGGTCCAGTGTCCGGACCCGTCCCGCAGAGCCCGGATGACCAGGTGGCCCTGTCCGTCCTGGTACACGTTGCTGGTGGAGTCGGTGGCCGATTCGATTTCGCCCGTTCCCCAGTTGGCGGCTCCTCCCGCGTATCCGGTGCCCAGGTCGTACAGCCAGTTGGCCCGGTCCAGCGCGCTGCCGGACGAGCCGTTGAAGTCGTCCGAGAAGAGGGTGGTCCAGCCTGTCGGCGCGCCCGGTACAGCCGCCGAGGCGCTGCCGCCGGTTCCGATCAGGCCTGCGAGTGTGCCGATGAGCAGCAGCAGAGCGCTGCCCAGGACGAGGGGGACGGTTCTCTGACTGCCTGCGGACGCACTGGCAGGCGGCGAGGAGGTTCTCATCGTTGTGGTTCTCCCTGTCGAGATGGCGGGATGGGAGTACTGCGGGGGCCTGGCTCCTGGTGGGGCGCGGGAGCAGGTCGTTTCCGCCGTCGGATCAACGGCTCCAGAACGTGCGGATGAGGAGCGGTCGCATTGCGATCCCTCGTGTGAACGGTGTGGTCTGCGCGTGAGCGCCGCACCGGTGCGGCGTGATGTGGACGGTGGCTTCAGCGGGTACTGCCGATACGGTCTGCCGATAGATCTGAGAGCGCTCTCAGAGTGATCATGAATCTGCGGTTTTTCGTTGTCCTCCTCTGCGTCGACGCCGCCGCACTGTGGATCGTGGTGCACGCGGCTGATTCCGGACGATCTGTCATGTCGTGTGAGGCAGGCCTGAGTTGGGTGCCCGCCGGGCAGGGATCGCCGTTTCAATGCAGGAGTGTCCGGCGCGGCCCTCCATGCGTCAATGGCTTCAACGTGATCGGTTGAGAAGCAGGTTTCCTGCGACGCTCTATGGAGGTCCGGTAAAGGTCCGAACCAAGCTTCGTCGAGCTGTGGACCGCTTTCCAGCGGTCGGTCGAACGCGGTCTTGTCCTGCTGAGCTGTGGTTCTGTGATGACGGCGTCACGAAGGAGTTCCCGTCGTCGAGTCGACTGCCCTTGAAGCCGCTCGCGGACCTCGCACAGCGGCTTCAGGAGTTGAAGACAGACGCTCCGAGGGATCTGCCCTCGACTGGGCCGAAATCGCTGCCTACCCCGCCCGTGAGGCCGGCTCCGCGCGGCTGCATCCTGGCCGGAGGAGGGCTCTCGGTGGCGGCTTGTCGGCCTTGGAGCGGTTGCTCGCGGCGGACACCGCGATCAGGTCGCGGGCGCCGTCCAGGTCGTTCGCGTACAACTCGCTTTCCGTCGCGGTCCATTGGGAGGCGCCGGAGTCCCAGGCCTCGGTGAGCGGCACGAGGCGGTCGACGCCCAGCCTGCTCGCGCTGTCGAGGTAGCGGTCGTCGTACGGCGAGTACCAACTGCCGCCGGCCAACGCGTAGTTCGGTCCCTAGATCGGGGCGGTGAGCGCCTCATCGAGGGAAAACTTCGGCGCGGGTGTTGCACCCGTCGCGGTCCACGTCGGTCCAGTGCTTGAACTTCGTGCGCTCGTAGCCGGTCCGGTTCTCGGTCTGGACAGGGAGCGCGGCCAGGGCGTCGCGGACGGGCAGGGCCACGGTGTCCCCGGGGGGCGGTGGTGCGCTCGGCTGTGGCGGCGTGGGCGGTGGTGGGGGCGAGCAGTACGGCGAGCGCGGACAGCGCGGCGGCACCCGTACGGGCGGCGGGGGAGAAGCGCACGACGGGGTTCCCTCTCGAAGATCACAAACGGGTCGTGATCTTCGTAGTGGGACGGCGTCGGCTCAGGCCGCCGATCCTTCTGCGCCTCACCTGCACGGACGGTAAGTCACACTCCGCATCGTCCGCAGTGGCGGCGGCCGGCGACCCTGGGCTTCTCGATGAGCTCCCTGTCGACGGTGTGGACGATCATGTCGATCCTGGGTGGCCCGGGAACTGTGGGTGTGCTCACAAATGGTCCTGTTAGGGCTTTTTCGTGGCACTGGTCACGTCACGGAACCGTCGCCTCGTCTACGTTCGCAGGTCTGTGCCCCCGCCCCCGAACCACCGAGGCCTCATGCCGTACCGCCCGAATTTCCGACCGACCACGCGGAGCGCAAACACGCCTGGCCGGCGCGACAGGCGGGTCGGCCTCCGCACGGCGCTGCTGACCGCCTCCGTGGCCACCCTCTTTGCAGCCGGTGCGGTTGGTCCGGCCGCGGCAGCCGCCACCGGGACGTCGGAGCGCTCCGGGACAGCCACCAGCCAGACGGCTGCGACGAGCGAGGCGCGCGTGACGTCCGCAGTGTTGGACCTGGACCACCCCGCCCGGAATCCGCAGGTGCGGGGGAAGGATGTCGCCTATGACACGGCCAGCATCATCAAGGTCGACATCCTCGCCACAATGCTCCTCCAGGCGCAGGACGCCGGACGCGACCTCACACCGCAGGAGCGCGCCCAGGCCGAGGCGATGATCGAGCGCAGCGACAACGACGCGGCGACCGCGCTCTGGCGGCGGATCGGCCTGGCGCCCGGCCTGGAGGCGGCGAACAAGCGCCTCGGGCTGTCCTCGACCGTGGGCGGGGCCGGCGGCACGTGGGGCCTGACGCGCACCACGGTGAGTGACCAGATCCGCCTGCTGCGCGCGGTGTTCGCCGACGGCAAGAACTCGTCCGCGAGCGGGTCCGTACTGACCGCGACGTCCCGGGACTACCTCCGTACGCTGATGACCCGCATCGCCGCCGGACAGTCGTGGGGCGTCTCGGCGGCCTCCGACTCCGGCGCCGGATGGGCGCTCAAGAACGGCTGGCTGCAACGCAGCACCACTGGCCTGTGGGACATCAACAGCGTCGGACAGGTCACCTCGGGGACACACCACTACCTCGTCGCGGTCCTCTCCGACGGCAACACGTCGATGACGGGCGGCATCGCGGCGGTCGAACACGCGGCCCGCACCGCGGTCACCTCGGCGCGAGCGGCCGGCTGACGGCACAGACGCGCGCGACGCACCGCGTGCGGATGTATGGGGGCGTCAGTCGCGAGGTGTCTCCGGTGGCGTTTGGCGCTGACACGGCTGGTGACAACCGTGCAGGGGCCGACATGGATGGTGCCGGCGATTGACTTCGCCGCCGAGGCCCCGGTCGAGCAGTGCCAAGACCGGCGAGGCCGTCAGCTGCACCGCCGTTGCACGTGAGGCAGGTGTGAGTATCGACTTCCTCTACAGACACCCCAGCTCCGAAGCGTGATCGAACGCCACCGCGCGAAGTACGGCCAGGTTCCAGGTGCGCGCCGGGCCGATGCCGACGCGCCGTCGTAGACCTCGGCGGCAGTACGCGCGCTAAGCGGAGCAATTGTCAAGACCTGTGGATTGGTGACCACGTAGCGAGAGGCGTTTTGTCGGGGTGTATCGGGCGGGGCGCTCGTCCGACCAGTGGAGCGGTGCCGAGCCCCTGCCGGTCCACCGTGCGGCCGTGGCAGGGCCGGCCGAGGGAGGGCCTGTCGGCGGCGGGTGAAAATCACGTTCTTGCAAGATCTTCGTGCAGGGGTGAGCAGGAGTCCGGAAAGCCTCTCAGCTGGCCCGGCCCAAGGTCACGGTGCGGGATCCGGGTGCGAAGTCACCGAAGGACTGTTGCCAGGACTCACCGGGCCAGTAGTACGTCACACGGCCCGCTCAGCCGCCAACTCGGCTATGTACTGGTCGACTTCAGCCTCCAGCACGGCAGCGAGCATCCGCCGGGCTCCCACGCGGACGATCTCGTCGATCAGTGAACCGGACTCCGTCGTGCCGTCCTCGTTGACTACGCTGAGCATGGGCGTACCGTCCCAACCGACGGTGCAACGTCGGTCTACTCGGTGACCTATCGATCACTCGGGAAGGTACGCGCTCTCACGTCCCAACCCGAGGCCGATCCACAGATCTTGAGCATTGCTCGCGTCTCTCACCGGGCCGTGTACGAAAGGCTGCGGCTGTTTGTTGCGCACAACGCGGGATGAGAACGACGGGAGCGGGCCCTGACTGCCAACGCCCGCAGCCGCTCACTACACTCCCTCGATGAACAACATACGGTGCACCCAATGCGGTGCGGTGGGACTCGAACCGGGCTTTGTCGAGGACTCCGGCCAAGGCGCCCGCGGGTTCGCGCGGTGGATCGCAGGCCCCCTTCAGCGAGGCCCGCTCGGCAATGCCAAGAGGATGGGCCGGCCGCACTGGCAGATCGATGCCTTCCGTTGCCCCACCTGCGCACACCTGGAACTGTTCGCAGCCCAGCCGGATTAGCGGCACGGTAGGCAAGTGATCACCAACGAGTAATCGTGGTGTCAGCGGCGTACCGGCGCCCTGGCCACGCTGCCCGCGGTCGACGGGGCGTTTTTCATGAGTCTGTTCTTCTTCGTGTCGGCGGTCTTCGCCGGCCTCCTGTGACCGCCACGGCGCACGCGCCTTCCTGAAGGGGAGGCTGATCCGGTTTGGACATCGTGGTTGTGGCTGGGCGGCAGCGGCTCCAGGCGGTGCCACAGTTCGTCCGACACGGTCCACGGCGACGGACCCACTTCGGACCGAACGCCCGACTCTCGTCCCGGACATGGCTATCAGGGCCGATCGACCTCGTTGTGTGAGCCGTTGTTGCTGCCTTGAGTGCCGGGTGCTGTGCGTGGTTGGGGTCTGACCGCGAAGACCATGCCGATGTCGCCGGCCCGCTGCACCGAGTCCTGCTCGGTGCTGACTGTCAAGCCGTGTGTGTGGAGGACTTCGCAGACTGTGTCGCGGTTGTGCTGCCAGTGCTCCACCTCGACGACGGCTTGGCGGACCAGCGGCCAGTGCCGTTCCTCGATGCCTCTGAGTACCTCGAGTTCGGCGCCTTCCACATCGACCTTGAGCAGGTCGATGTGGTCGATGCGCTGCTCGTCGAGTACCGATGACAGGGGCCTGACCTTCACTCGGTGCGTCTCAAGCTGCCGCAGCACCCGGAGCTTGCGGCTGATGAGAAGAGTGAGGAGGGGGGCGGGTATGCGGCGCAGGACGGGTCCCAGGCCGCCCTGGCGGATCATTTCGACAACGCTGGCGGTGACCCGGTGCCGCTCGTCTTCGATGTTTCCCTGGTTCCGTGAGGAGGACGAGAAGATCGTGGCGGCCGGAATGTAGCTGAAGTCGAGTTCGTCGTCACGGGACGCCAGGCCGTAGGGGAGTGCGGTCAGACGTCCGTTGAAGAACTCGCGGGCATTGCGTTCGAGTGTCGCGTGGAGTGGCGGCATCGGCTCGAAGGCGTAGATCCGCACGTCTCCGTCCAGCCGTTCGTAGACGGCGGCCGAGAACACACCGATGTTGGCGCCCACGTCGAGCACGGTCGCGCCCGGTGTGCACTCGATGCCGTGGGTGAAGTAGCCGCCCACCTCCTCGCGGAGGAAGGACGCCTCCCAACGATTTATGCTGTGCAGTTCCATCGCGCTCATGGCCATGACAAGGTGATCTATCAGGGTTGGAGCCAACAATCCAGCCCGTACCCTTCGCTTCGGTCGAGTTCCCAGTCCACAGGGTGTGACATGGGCCCATTCCCGCAAGAGTTCGTAACGCGACCTTGTTGAGGTGTCCTGGTCGAACGTGACCGATGTGACGATTCGGCCGTTCGGGAGAGTGTGAGTACTCGGCCGTGGATCGTGGTCGTCACAGGTCGACCGCAGCGGGTGCGGGGAGCAGACGACTGGGATCTGCGCGGGATCCATCCCCGCAAGTGCGGGGAGCAGGGGCTGGGCCGGTGGGGTGCGGTGCGGATACCGGGACCAACCCCGCGGGTTCGGGGAGCAGACCGTGCCGTGCACCGGCGCGTCCACCGGCGGGGGATCGACCCAGCGGGTGCGGGGAGCAGCCCTGAGAGTGGCCATGGCGAAGTCCAGGTAAGCGGCCATACGAATCCAGGCTGATGGCCACAGGAAGTCACATGTCCGCCTCTCCGGTATCGATGGCGTGGTCGATCCAGCCGCAGGCCGCCCGGACCCTTGCTATGCGCTCGTGGACGTTGTCCGGTCGGAGAGGCTGCGGCTGACCGGCCCTGCGGTGTGCCGGCACCGTGGTCAGCCGCGGCTTGCCCTGTCCTACCGCTGCCCGGCGTGTGTCCGGGGCAGCGAGAGCGACGAACGCTGTTTCGACGGCCTCCGGATACGCCTGGGGCTTCCCGCGGCCGGCCAGTTCCCGGTAGGTGCCGGACAGGTCGGGGCCCCACCCCTCGCGACGGGTTGATCAGTCCCGCGCCACGTTCGCCGCGGTCACATTCTCGATCACGCGGCCGAGTTTGGTCTTGGCCCGGGTCAGGTCCTGGATGCGTGCGGCGATGCGGTCGCGTTCGATGATGAGCTGGTCGAGCATGGCGGGGGTCGCGACGCCGGTGCTCACGCACGGCAGGAGTTCGACGACGGTACGGCTGGAGAGGCCGGCCGCGAAGAGGTCCTGGATGAGCTGGACCCGCTCCAGGGCTTCGTCGGGATAGTCACGCTGCCCACCGGGCGTCCGCGCCGATTCCAGGAGCCGCTGTTCCTCGTAGTAGCGCAGGGCCCGCACGCTGACCCCTGACCGCCTGGCGAGCTGTCCGATGCGCATGACGCAGGTCACTCCCTTCCCCCTCGTACCTCACGTCGACGTCAAGTTCAGGCTAGCGATACCGGCTCCGGGGGCAGCCCTGGGGGCCGATCGAACCGTTGCCGGCGCCGAGATTGATCATGACCCGGTGGCGGACCCGAGGGGCGTTCACGCGGTTCACGTACGCACGGCAGTCCTCGCGTCGTGCCGGGATCGCCGAGCCCGCCCGAGGGCACATGGGTGTCGACCGTGACGGGCGGCGTGACCCCTCGTAGTGGCGCAGGCCCCCACACTCACCCCCGCCCGCTCGGCAACCTCGCCCATCCGCGCCTGCCCTCCTCCGGCCGGGCGGCAGTTGCGGCTTGCACCTCACGTCAACGTCAGGTTCTAGAGTGACGAGCGTCGGATGAACACGTCATTCCGGCCCGTCAAAGTAAGGCAGACCACTATGCGCGCAGCCCGGTTCCACGAATACGGCGGAGCGGAGAGCCTGGTGATCGAGCAGGCCCCCGACCCCCACCCCGGACCCGGTGAGATCCGTGTCCGCGTCGCGGCGGCCAGCGTCAATCCCATCGACTGGAAGCTTCGCGCCGGCGCCCTGCACCAGCTGATTCCCCTGGAGCTGCCCGCCATTCCCGGGCGCGACGGCGCCGGTGTGGTCGACGAGATCGGCGACGGGGTGCAGGGGGTGAGCATCGGCGACCGTGTCTTCGGACTGGGCGGTGTCACCGGGGCGACCGCAGAGCTGCTCATCCTCTCGGCCTGGGCGCCCACCCCCGCCACGTGGAACGACGAGCAGGCCGCTGGTGCCGGTCTCGCGTCAGTGACCGCGATGCGCGGGCTCGACGCGCTCGGCTCCCTCGCGGGGCGCACCCTTCTCGTCGAGGGCGCTGCCGGAGGCGTGGGCAGCGCGGCGGTCGAGATCGCGGTAGCGCAAGGTGCCACTGTGATCGGGACAGCCAGTGAACGCAACCACGAGTTCCTCACCGCACTCGGCGCCGTTCCCACCACCTACGGCCCCGGCCTCGCGCAGCGTCTGTCCGCTCTCGCCCCGCGCGGAGTCGACATCGTGCTCGACACCGCGGCCTCCGGATCGCTGGACGACCTCGTCGCGATCACAGGTGACCCGAAGCGCGTCGCGACGGTCGCCGACCATGCGGGCGGGCAGCGCCTGGGCGCGCATGTGGTCAACGCGGAGAACGATTCCACTCTCCTGTCCGCGGCGGCGGAACTGGGCGGGCAAGGCCGCTACACACCCCGTATCGAACTGGCCTACCCCCTGGAGCGGATCGCCGACGCCCACGCGCACGCCGAGCGTGGGCGCACCCGAGGAAAGATCGTGATCTGCATCTGAACAGGCCGATCTGTATCTGAACAGGCCCACGAGGTAGGTAACTCGCAACGTGCGGGCCTGCGTGGCGAGCGTGCCCTCGATCGGTACCGGCGAGCGGGCGGTCCGGAGCGGCCGATCTCCATGTCGCCTCGTCAAGCAGGCCGCCCCCACCCGGGCACCGCACGTTGCACATGAGCCGTCGTCCACGAAGCACTACTAGCGACCACAGGTACCCACTGACGCAGTCCGCGCGGACGGCCATAATCGCGCTCAACTACCCCGTGGAGGAGCACCTGATGAGCCAAGACGGCGGAACCCGTCCCGCGCCCGCCCCGGAGCCGACCATCCATGAGCCGGTCGAC
>NZ_JBHXME010000106.1:25795-37914 GCF_042721125.1 Streptomyces sp. NPDC058469 | reverse complement strand
ATGTGGCCGCGATGTTCCATGATCTCGGGCTCACCGAGAAGTTCCGCCGCACCGACCAGCGCTTCGAGATCGACGGCGCCGACGAGGCCTGCGGTTGCTGCCCATAGGGATTGGGCTGCTGGAAGCCGGGCTGCTGATACGGATTCGGCTGTTGGTACCCCGGCTGCTGGTACGGGTTGTCCTGCGGATTCTGCTCGCCCCCGGGCGGCTGCTGTCCTGGCCACATGGGCAGTAACCCTAGTGCGGTGTCGGACACGGTTGGGTCACCGCCCCTTGTCAGGGTCGTACCAACTTGGTGGCCAACGGGTGGGTGGATGGTGTGTGCGGCCGCACACATCTGGCCAGGCCTGGCTACTCGTGGGTAACATGCTCTTCATGAGCGCAGATCAGATGTCCATCGGCGAGCTGCTCGCCGCGACGGTACCGATGGTTCGCACGCTGAACCTGGAGTACCTGGAGACCAGTCCGGAGCGGGCCGTGCTGGCCCTGCCGGACCAGAGCGAGTACCGCAACCACGTCGGCGGCCCGCACGCCGGTGCCATGTTCACCCTCGGCGAGTCCGCCAGCGGCGCGATCGTCCTCGCCGCCTTCGGCGACCAGCTCTCGCGGGCCGTGCCGCTGCCGGTCAACGCCGAGATCGCGTTCAAGAAGATCGCCCTCGGCCCGGTGAAGGCCACCGCGACCCTCGGCCGCCCCGCCGCCGACGTCGTCGCCGAACTCGACGCGGGCGAGCGCCCCGAGTTCCCGGTCACCGTCGCCATCCAGCGCGAGGACGGCGCCGTCACGGGTGAGATGACGGTCACCTGGACACTCCGGCCGAACAGCTGATCAGCTCAACTCCGCTACGGGGCCCGGTCATTGCCTACGGATGACCGGGCCCTCGTGCGTGTGGTGCGTGTGGTGCGGGTGGCGTTCAGGCCGCGATCCGCGCACCCTCGCTTTTGCCGCTCTCGCCGCTCTCTCCGCTGTCACTGGTCTCGCCGGCCACGCCACTTCCGCCGTTCCCGTGGCTCTCGCCGACTTCCGCGCTCTCCAGTCCCGCCACGAACTCCTTGAGCCACGCGACGAATTCGGGCCCCAGGTCCGGGCGGTCGCAGGCCAGCCGGACCACCGTGCGCAGGTAGTCGGCCTTGTCGCCGGTGTCGTAGCGCAGACCCTTGAAGACGACTCCGTGGACCGTGCCGCCTGCGGCCAACTCCTGGAGGGCGTCGGTGAGTTGGATCTCGCCGCCGCGGCCGGGCGGGGTGCGCTCCAGGGTGCGGAAGATCGCGGGGTCGAGGACGTAGCGGCCGATGACGGCGTAGCGGCTCGGCGCGTCCTCGCGGGACGGCTTCTCGACCAGGCCGGTGACCCGTACGACACCGTCCTCGCCGGTCGGCTCGACGGCCGCGCAGCCGTACAAGTGGACCTGTTCCGCGGGTACTTCCATGAGGGCGACCACGCTGCCGGCGTACCGCTCGCGGACCTCCAGCATCTGGCTGAGCAGGGTCTCGCGCGGGTCGATCAGGTCGTCGCCGAGGAGGACGGCGAACGGCTGGTCGCCGACGTGGTGGCGGGCGCACAGCACCGCGTGCCCGAGGCCGAGCGGGTCGCCCTGGCGGATGTGGTGGATGTCGGCGAGGCGCGCGGGATCGCGTACGGCGTCCAGGCGCACGGTGTCGCCCTTGGCGGCCAGGGCCTGTTCGAGCTCGAAGGCGTGGTCGAAGTGGTCCTCGATGGCGCGCTTGTGCCGGCCGGTCACCATCAGGATGTCGTCGAGCCCGGCCGCGGCGGCCTCCTCGACGACGTACTGAATCGCGGGCTTGTCGACGACCGGGAGCATCTCCTTCGGCGTCGCCTTCGTCGCGGGCAGGAACCGCGTGCCGAGCCCGGCGGCCGGTACGACCGCCTTGCGGACCGTGGGGACGCGGGCGGGTGCGGGGGTGGCTGAAGAGTGGGGGGCGATCATGTGGCTCATGGTGGCCCACGGCGATGAGAGCCCCCCGAGAGAAACATGGGAGTTCCCTGTGTGCCTCCCTTAGTTCGCGGGGGAGTTGGAGATTTCGTGTAGACGCCTGTGGATACCGCCGGTAACCAATCTGAATTCTCTGCGTTTTGAACATCGGTCACTCGAACTCCTTGTTTCCTGTCAGGCGCTTGTGCGAGTGTGAGCCACCCCGTGAGGCCGGCTGTCAGAAGGCATCGGAAGGCAATGGTCAGAGTCGCCTCCGGAACCTTCTGACACCTCATAGGTATGCACCAATCAAGCACCTGCTTTCCGAGGTCCGGCATTCCGTGTGCCGTCCTGCGGCTTGGAAGGAAATGGTTCCGTGCAATCCCCCTACCCCCCACGCCCGCCGTTCCAGCCCCGCCCCGGATCGAGCCCGGGGGAGTCCGACCGCAATCTCGTGGCGCAACTCGGCGATAAGACCGCGGGCACCCGTGCCGTAGCGCTGCTGCTAGCGCGGCACTGGCAGGCGACAAGCGAATATGCGGTCATCTGCCTTGCCTCCGCCGAGAGTTCGGCGTCCATGGTGGCCGGCGCCGCCTTCCACCAGGTACTGGGGGGCCGGGCGACCGGCGGCGCGCTGCGTCCCCAACTCCTTGTAGCTGTAAGGGAGATGGTGAAGAAGTGGGCGGCGGAGGAGCGAATTGCCGCGCTGCTGCCGGAACTTCGTAAACCCACTGGTGCGCGAGGTCTACGCGCGGCGAGGTCCGGGACCTCCGAAAGGCGGAAGCTGGCGGAGCGCGCTTTCGGTGCGCTGTCCGGCGCCTCCCAATGTCTGCTGTGGCACACCGAGGTCGAGGCCGAACCCATATCCGTACCGGCCGGTCTGCTGGGCGTGGACGAGGTCACCGCGACCGCCGCGCTCGACCAGGCACGTGAACAATTCAGGCAGGGCTGTGTACGTGCCCACAGCGAACTCGCGCCCACCCCGGAATGCCGTCACTACAACCGACTCCTCGACGTCCCGATCCGTCGCGGCGGCGGCCTGTTGCCCGATGTGCAACGGCATCTCATGACGTGCCGCTACTGCCGTTTCGCGGCAGAGCAGTTGAGCCATTTCGACGGCGGCCTCGAAGTGCTGCTCGCCGAGACCGTCCTCGGCTGGGGCGCCCGCCGCTACCTCGCCTCACGGCCCGGCCGCGAGACGCCCGAGACCTACGCCCATGCCGCCCGCCGTCCGATGGGCCGTCACCGTCCCACGCCGGAGGGCCGCCTCGGGTTTCCGCGCAGGCACCCCAGGGCCGCGCTCGTGGGCGTGGGCCTGACCTCCCTCGCCCTGCTCGCGACCGTGCTCGCCACCAAGGGCTGGACCGAGGGGGACAACCCGCCCGGTCCGCACGTCACGTGGGGCGCGCCCAGCGGCAGTTCGACCCGCCCGAGCCCCGTCGGCGCGCCCTCGTCGGACGGTTCCGCCGCGTCCGCGTCGGCCGCCGGCGCCGCCGCGGGAGTCGTCCAGCAGGGCGTACTGCGCAGCCTCGCCACCGGCCTGTGCCTCGACATTCCGGGCGGCCGTGTGCGGTCCGGCGCCGCCGTCACCATGGCGGCGTGCTCGACCGCCGGGTCCCAGCAGTGGTCGTACGACCAGGACGGTCTGCTGCGCAGCCTCACCGACCCGGGACTCTGCCTCGACGCCGACACCACCGCGCGCACGGTCGCCCTGGGCGGCTGCCTGGTGCACGCGGGCGAGGTGCACTACGACCTGACGGTGCGCGGCGAGTTCCTGCTCCGCTGGAGCCAGGGGCTGGCCGTCGCTCCCGCCAGCGGGAAAGCCGGGGCGCGGGTCGCAGTGACGGACCGGGACGGGTCCGCCGGGCAGCGCTGGGTGCTGGAATCGGCCGCCGACGCTCGGGTGAAGCAGGGCGAACCGAACGGAAAGGGGGAGGCGGACGGGAAGAGCGGGACGCCGGGGAGCGGTGCGTCGACGGCGCCCAAGCCACCCGAGGGTGCGCCCCAGGGCGATGTGCCGCAGCCGCTTCCCACGGACGTGCCACAGCAGAACGAGCCGCAGTACGCGCCCCGCGCCGCGCAGGTCGCCTGCTGCGACGAACCCGCGCCGGAACCCGAGCCCTCGGGCGGCGACGCCGATGCCGTGCAGCCGCTGACGGCCGTAGGGGACGCCGTGGGGAATGTCGTAAGCGGCGTCCTGAACACGGTCACCGCGCTCGTCCCGTCCCTTCACTGAACTGAACTGAGCTGAACTGAGCTGAGCTGAGCTGAACTGAGCGCCGGGGCCGCCCCCACCGGGGTGGCCCCACAGCTCTCTCACCCTTCGGTTCTTGTGGGCGCGCGGCCGATTCCTGTTCGGATTATTGACACGAGTCAATGGCGGTCATAGTTTTCCCGCCGCGCCAGTGGTGTCCAACGGGTCGTCAAGTCGGGCTGACGCATGGTGCGTTCAGATACCGAACGCAGACGGAGACCGAAGACGGTCCGGGGCACCGAGGCGCACCTGCGGTTCACAACGTCGTGCCCGCACACCGAAGGAGTGACGGCTCATGACCGACACCGTGTCCCGGCGATCCGCCCTGCGTCTGCTGGGCGGCGCGATCGCGGTGGCCAGCGCGGCCACCACCGGACTTGTCTCCCCGTCGCACGCGTACGCGCAGGCCAGACCCGAGGCGGGGGCCGGTCCCCGCGTCGAAGGGCTCCTGGCGAAGCTCACCCTCGACGAGAAGATCTCCCTCCTGCACGGCGCCACCGACCCGAACTCGCTCGGCCAGGCCGGTTACATCCCCGGCGTCCCGCGCCTGAAGATCCCGCCGCTACGGCTCACCGACGGACCGGCCGGCGTCCGTGTCACCGCACACGCCACCGCCCTCCCGGCGCCCGTCCTGCTCGCCTCCGCCTTCGACCCCGGCCTCGCACGCCGCTACGGTCAGGTCGTCGGCCGCGAGGGACGCGCCCTCGGCCAGGACGTCCTGCTGTCACCGATGGTCAACCTCATCCGCACCCCGTACGCGGGCCGCAACTTCGAGACCCTCAGCGAGGATCCGCTGCTCGCCGGCGATCTGGTCGCCGCCGAGATCAAGGGCATCCAGGGCGAGGGACTCATCGCGACCGTCAAGCACTTCGCGATGAACAACCAGGAGAAGGACCGCGACTCCATCGACGTGCGGGTAGACGAACAGACCATGCACGAGATCGAGTTGCGCGGTTTCGAAGCGGCCGTCGGCGCGGGCACCGGTGCGGTGATGGGCGCGTACAACAGGGTCAACGGCACCTTCGCCTGCGAGAACAAGGCCCTCCTCACCGACATCCTGCGCGGCCGATGGGGCTTCGACGGCTGGGTGATGACCGACTGGTTCGCCGCGCACAGCACCGTCGCCGCGATCACCGCCGGCCTCGACATGGAGATGCCGGACGGCACCTACTTCGGCGCGCCTCTCAAGTCGGCCGTACAGAACGGCAGTTTGCCCGAGCGGTACGTCGACCGCGCGGTGCGCCGGATCCTCGGCGTCATGGACCGGTTCGGGCTCCTCGACGGCAGCGTGCCGCCGCGCCCCGCCCGCGACGCGAAGGCGGGCGCCGCCGTAGCACTGGAGGTGGCCAAGGCGGGCGCGACCCTGCTCCGCAACGAACACGGCACCCTCCCGCTGACCTTGCCTACCGGTGGCGGCGGCATCGCGGTGATCGGCCCCACCGGCACCCTGCCCTTCGTCAGCGGCGGCGGCAGCGCGCACGTCGTACCGGACCACGCGGACAGCCCGCTCTACGCGATCAGGGCGCGGGCCGGTTCCCGGGCCCGGGTGACGTACGCGCTCGGCGAGGACCTGTTCGGCAAGGCCGTCCCCGCGTCTTCCCTCACCCCCGCCTTCGACAGCGAGGGCCAGCGGGTGGACGCCGGGAAGACCTGGGAGTACGACGGTTCGCTCGTCGTGACCGAGTCCGACGAGTGGACGTTCGTCCTGCACTTCTCCTCGGCTCCGACCGCGCGCCCCAAAGTCCTCCTGGACGGCGAGGAGTTGTTCCCCCTCGCGGCCGGATACGGCGAGTACTTCTCCGGCGGCCTGGTCTCGGTCGACCCCGACGGCCTCTCCGTCCGCCGCAAGACCCTCACCCTCGCCAAGGGCACCCACACCCTGAAGATCACCGCCGAGGGCGGCGACGCCGGACTGCTGTTCCGGCTGCGGCGCATCACCGGCGAGACCCGCGCGCAGGACGTCGCCGAGGCGGTCACGGCGGCGCGCGCCGCCCGCAGTGTCGTCCTGTTCGCCTACGAGGACGCCACCGAGGGCCTCGACCGCACCACCCTCGAACTCCCGGGTAATCAGACGAAGTTGATCGACGCGGTCACGGCCGCGAACCCGCGCACCACGGTCGTCCTCAACACCTCGTCGTCTACGTCGATGCCGTGGGCGGCGAAGACGGGTGCCGTGCTCCAGATGTACTACCCGGGCCAGGAGGGCGCCGCCGCCACGACCGCCGTCCTGTTCGGCGACTGCGACCCCGGCGGCCGCCTCACCCAGTCCTTCCCGGTCGACGACGCCCACCACCCGGTCGCCGGCGACCCCCTCCGCTACCCCGGTGTGAACGGCACCGAGGAGTACTCGGAGGGCATCCACGTCGGCTACCGCTGGTACGACGCGGAGAGCGTGCGACCCCTCTATCCCTTCGGGCACGGCCTGTCGTACACCTCGTTCTCCTACGAGGACGCCTCGGCCCGGTGGAACGGGCACGGTCTCGACGTGACCTTCACGGTCCGCAACACGGGCCGACGGGACGGTGTCGCGGTGCCTCAGGTGTACGTCGGTCGCTCACCGGACCTTCAACTCGACCAGGCCGTGCGGGTGTTGGGCGGCTATCGGCGACTCGCGCTGCGTGGCGGGGAGAGGCGACGGGTCACCGTGCGTGTCGCCGCGCGCACCTTGTCGTCGTGGGACGCGAAGCGGCATGCGTGGGTGCTGGGGAGTGGGCGGCGGGCTGTGTGGGTGGGGGCTTCGGCGGGGGATCTGCGGGTGCGGACGAGTGCGGAGGTGAAACGGTGAGGTAGGGAGTACGGTGCCTCGTCATCGGCCTCGCCGTGGGGGATCGGTGGGGTCGGTGACGGGGCGGGAGTCGGGAGCCGTCGCCTCGGGGACGCAAGGGCGATCTGCGAGGTAAGGTAAGCCTTACTTTACTTCGTGAATCGTTGGCGGAATGCCTCGGCACTACCCTGGAGGCCTTTATGGCGGACAACCCAAGTGCCCTGACCCTCACCCGGGTGCGGCTCGGTGCCGGTGGGCCGCTCGCGCGGGTGCGGGTGGCGGACGGACGGATCACCCACGTCGTGGCGGAAGCGGACGCGGGTGCCGAGGCCGGCGGTGAGCGGCGACTCGATCTGGACGGGCGGGTGTTGTTGCCCGGGCTGTGGGACGCCCATGTCCATCTCGCGGAGTGGGCGAGCGCCCGGCACCGCCTCGACCTGGCCGGTACCGGGTCCGCGCGGGCCGTGGCCGATCTCGTCCGGGAACGCGCCGGAGCGCCCGACGGCGCGGTGCTCTACGGGTACGGGTTCCGGGACGGGCTGTGGGCCGATGCCCCGCACAAGCGGCTGCTGGACGCGGTGTTGCCCGATCGGCCGGTCGCCCTGGTCAGTGCCGATCTGCATGCCGCGTGGCTCAACTCCGCGTGCCTCGCTCTTGTCGGCCGGGGCGACCACCCCACCGGCCTGATCCGGGAGCACGAGGCCCACGAGGTGCTGTCCGCCCTCCCCGCGGCGCCGGTCGACGTGGTCGACGGCTGGATCGAGGACGCCTGCCGGGCCGCCGCCGCGCGCGGGGTCAGCGGTGTCATCGACTTCCAGTACGGCGACACGGTCGGGGACTGGGAACGGCGTTCGGCCCAATTCGGGCCCGCCGTACGGGTGTCGGCCGCGGTGTATCCGAGTTACCTGGAGGCCGCGATCAAGCGCGGACTGCGCACCGGGGACGAGGTCGGCGCCGACGGGAGCCTGGTTCAGGTCGGGCCGCTGAAGCTCTTCACGGACGGTTCGCTCAACACCCGTACCGCCCTGTGCCGCGACCCCTACCCAGGTCTTGAGGGCACGGACGGCGCCCACGGCATCGAGGAGACGGCCCCCGACGAGCTCGTACGGCTCATGCGGCACGCCGCCGCGCACGGCATCGAACCCGCCGTGCACGCCATCGGCGACCGCGCCAACACCGTTGCCCTGGACGCCTTCGCGACGGTGCGCTGCCGCGGCCGGATCGAGCACGCGCAGTTGCTTAGCCCCCAAGACCTGCCGCGCTTCGCCCAGTTGGGGGTCACGGCGGGCGTGCAGCCCCGGCACGCGACGGACGACCGTGACGTGGCGGACCGGCACTGGGCCGGACGCACCGAACGCGCCTTCCCCTACGGCGACTTGTTCGCCGCCGGTGCCCGGCTGGAGTTCGGTTCGGACGCCCCGGTCTCGCCGCTCGACCCCTGGTTCGCCATCGCCTCCGCCGTCAACCGCACCGACGACGAACGCCCCGCCTGGCATCCGGAGCAACGCCTGTCCGTCCCGGACGCGTTGGTCGCCGCGGCCCGCGGACGCCGGCTCATCAGGGTCGGCGACCCGGCCGACCTGGTGGTCGTCGACGTGGACCCCCTGGACGCCGACCCGGACACCCTGCGCGCGATGCCCGTCCACGCCACGATGACCAACGGCCGCTGGAGCCACGGGCCTTACTGAGCCGGTCCCGTGTTCCCCAGCCCCCCGACGTAACCCCGCGACACAACCCCACGACGTCTCTCCACGACGTCCGACGACCGGTGAGAGGCCGATGCGTATGCCGTCATCCGACATGGTCCCGTACGTCATGCCCGGCCCCGCCGCGCTGCCCCCGGACCGGACGGGCTGGGCCATCGACCCGGGCCGCGCGGCCCTGGTGGTCCTGAACGTCCAGAACCACTTCCTGCACGTGCTGCGGGAGTCCTCCGCGCCGGTCGGCGAACTCCTCACCGGAGTCGGCCTGTTGACGGAGTCGGCACGGGCCGCGGGGATTCCCGTGCTGTACACCCTCAAGACCGCCGAGCGGGAACCGGACGGCCGGGAGACCAGCTTCGGGCATCCGCGCCTGCCCGGTGGCGAGGACTCCCGTGACGTCGTGGACGCGATCCGGCCCCAGGTCGGCGACAGCGTGCTGGTGGCGAAGCGGTTCAGCGCCTTCGCCGGTACCCGACTGCGGCGCAGACTCGCGGAGTTGGGGCGCGACCAGCCGGTGATCGTCGGGGTCTTCGCGCGCACGCAGGTGCTGCTCACGGCGGCCGACGCGTGGATGCAGGACATGGAACCGTTCGTCGTCGCGGACGCGGTGGCCGACCGGGCGCACGACGATCACCGGATGGCCGTGGACTGGATCGCGGCGACCTGCGGGGCGGTCAGGACCGTGCGGGGCGTGGCGGACGTGTTCGGCGGACCCGATCCCCACCACCGCGGAGAGAGCGGACCCACAACGCCGCTGATGTGAACGGGGTTTGACCAGCGGCGACCGGTGATCGGCCTGAAGTGCCGCTCCCCACGCGTAAGACCCCACCTGGCACGCGTAAGACCCCACCCCGCACGCGTAAAACCTCGCCCGGCACAGAAAAAACCCCGGGCCCGGAAGGGACCGTACCCTCCGGGCCCGGGGAGTTGTGGGGCGTCAGACGGTCAACCTCGCCCCCCGCACCGACCGGTGGATCTCCTCCGCCCGCACCGCCACCGTCGACAGCAGCGTGCTGGTCAGCCCGTGTGTGTGCTCGGTGCCGCCCTGGAGGTAGAGGCCGGCGGTGACCTCGGGGACCGTCTCGACCCGGTGGTCCCGGCCCACGCGGATCTCGTCGCCGTCGTCCCTGAGGCAGAGTTTGGCCGCCTCGCCGAGCAGCGAACTCAGGTCGCGGGGCCGGTAACCGGTGGCGAGCACCAGCACGTCGGCGGACAGCACCTGCTTCTCGCCGGTGGGCAGGAACTCCACGGCGACGTCGAGACCGCCGCCCGACGCGGGGTCCACGGCGCGGATGCGGGACACGTTGAGGAAGCGCAGCCGTTCCCGTCCGGCCACCTTCTCCCGGTAGGCAGTGGCGTACAGGGCCTCGATCAACTCCATGTCGACCACGGAGTAGTTGGTGGAGCGGTGGTAGTCGATGAGTGACTGCTTGACCTCGGACGGCGCCGAGAAGTAGACGTCCACCGCCTCCGGGTCGAAGATGCGGTTCGCGAACGGGCTGTCGTCGGCCGGGGTGTAGCCGTATTTGGCGAACACCGAGCACACCTCGGCCTCCGGGAAGGTGCGGTGCAGATAGTCCACCGCCTCGGCGGCGCTCTGCCCGGCGCCGAGCACCACGGCCCGCTGCACCGGCTTGCCCGCGTCGGCCAGTTCGGTGGCGCGGGGGATCAACTCGCTGTTGTGCCAGATGCGTTCGGCCAGTTCGAGACCCGGCGGCACATGCGGCTCAAGTCTCATCGCGACGCTGATGTTGCGGGCCCGGCGGGTGATCGTCGTACCGGAACCCGAAGGGTCGTGGCTGGTGACGTCGAAGTAGGCGATCTCGCCGTCGTCGCCGCGCACCGGGTCGACGGCGACGACCTCGCTGCCGTAGGAGACCAGGTGGGAGACCCGCTCGGCCGCCCACTCGAAGTACTCGTGGAACTCCACGCGCAGCGGGAACAGGGTCTTCTGGTTCAGGAAGTCGATCAGTCTGCCCTGCTCGCGGAGGAAGCAGAGGAAGCTGTAGTCGCTGGTCGGATTCCGCAGCGTGACCAGGTCTTTGAGGAACGACACCTGCATCGTGGCGTCGTCGATCAGCATGCCCCGGTGCCAGCCGAAGCGCGACTGGCGTTCCAGGAACAGCGCGTTGAGACGGCTGTCTGCCGGAAGGCTCTTGTTGTGCTCCTCAACCGCTATGGACAGTGCGAGATTTGACGGACCGAATCCGATTCCGAGTATGTCGTGGACCACTTCGGAATCCAGTAGCGGTGACTTCACCGTGGCATCGCCTCCCTCAGGCAGCCCAATGCTAGATAAGGTAAGGCTTACCTTGCAATGAGTCGTTGAAGGGAAGGACCGTCATGCGGGTCGTCATGCTCGGCTATCAGACCTGGGGTCACCGCACGCTGCAGGCGTTGCTGGACTCCGACCACGAGGTCGTTCTCGTCGTCACCCACCCGAAAAGTGAGCATGCCTACGAGAAGATCTGGGACGACAGCGTCGCCGAACTCGCCGAGAAGAACGACGTCCCCGTCCTGCTGCGCAACCGCCCCGACGACGCCGAACTCCTCGACGCCGTACGGGAAGCAAGGCCGGACATCATCGTCGCCAACAACTGGCGCACCTGGCTGCCGCCGGAGCTGTTCGACCTCCCGCCGCACGGCACCCTCAACGTCCACGACTCGCTGCTGCCGTCGTACGCGGGCTTCTCGCCGATCATCTGGGCGCTCCTGAACGACGAGCCGCGCGTCGGCGTCACCGCGCACCGGATGAACGGCGAACTCGACGCCGGGGACGTCCTGATCCAGCGCTCGGTGCCGGTCGGGCCCACCGACACGGCGACCGACCTGTTCCACCGGACCGTCGACCTCATCGCGCCCATCGTGCGCGAGTCGCTCGACCTGATCGCCTCGGGCCGGGACGTCGGCCAGTGGGTGCCGCAGGACCGCGGCCGGGCCAGCTTCTTCCACAAGCGGTCGGCCGAGGACAGCCGTATCGACTGGAGTTGGCCCGCGGAGCGCCTGGAGCGTCTCGTGCGGGCCCAGTCGGACCCCTACCCGAACGCGTACGCCTTCCACCGCGGCGAGCGGCTCAGGATCGTCTCCGCGGCAGTCTCGGAGGGACGCTACGGCGGCACCCCGGGCCGGATCTTCATCCGCGAGGGCGACGGCGTGGTCATAGTGGCGGGCCTCGAGGCCCACACCGGCCGCAGCCGTGGGCTGTTGGTGCGCCGGGTGCGCACGGACGACGGCACCGAGTACGCGGCCGGCGACTACTTCCGCACCATGGGCGGGTACTTGACGTCCCGACCCTGAGCGGACGGCCCCGCGTCGGTCGGCGGACGTTGTCGGAGAGTCGGGCGCGGCGGGGGCAGGGGTTCGGAAAAGTGTGACACTTCTCGCGAAAGTGTCACACTTTTCGCCGGTACCCGGCTGCCTGGCCCGCCGACCGGATGCTGTCTCATATACACAACTACGAGCCCA
>NZ_JBHXME010000106.1:0-25785 GCF_042721125.1 Streptomyces sp. NPDC058469 | reverse complement strand
GGGCAGCCGGCATTTGGTCCTTGGCGCGGCCCTCACCGGGTTGTGACGGCGTCCTCGGGCCTCTCGGCCGGGGAGGCGCCGTCGTGGTGGTGCCGCCCCAGCGGGATCACCAACGGCGTGCCGCTGATCGGGTCGGGGGTGATCCGGCAGCGCAGGTCGAAGACGTCCTCGACGGTCGCCTCGGTGACCACGTCGGAGGGCGCGCCCTCGGCGACGATGCGGCCGGCCTTCATGGCGATGACGTGATCGGCGTACCGGCAGGCCTGGTTGAGGTCGTGCAGCACCATCACGATCGTGCGGCCCTCGCGCCGGTTGAGGTCCGTGATCAGGTCGAGTACGTCGATCTGGTGGGCGAGGTCGAGATAGGTGGTCGGTTCGTCGAGGAGCAGGACCGGGGTGCCCTGGGCGACGGCCATGGCTATCCACGCGCGTTGCCGCTGGCCGCCGGAGAGTTCGTCGACCGGGCGCTCGGCGAGATCGGTCAGGTTGGTGGCCTCGAGGGCCGCGTGCACGGCCTCCTCGTCGGCCGCCGACCACTGCCGCCACCAGGTCTGGTGCGGGGAACGGCCGCGGCCCACCAGGTCGAGGACGGTCAGCCCCTCAGGTGCCACCGGCGTCTGCGGCAATATGCCCAGTTTGCGGGCGAGTTCGCGGGTCGGCACGGAACGCAGCGCGACGCCGTCCAGCTCCACCACGCCCTGGCGCGGGGTCAGCAGCCGGGCGAGTGCCCGCAACAGGGTTGATTTTCCGCAGGCGTTGGCGCCGACGATGGCCGTGATGCGGCCGGTCGGCACGGTCAGGTTCAGGTTCTCGACCACGGGCCGTCCGTCGTAGGCGAGATGAAGATCACGCGCCCGCAACTCGGGTCCGGAGGTGGGTGATTGAGAGGCGCCGGCCGGTGTTGCGGACTCGCGCGGGTCAGTGGTCGACATGCGATCAGCCTCCAGAGCCCGCGCGGTTGACGCGGATGAGCAGCCACAGCAGGACCGGCGCGCCGAGGGCGCCGGTGACGATCCCGACCGGCAGTTCCGTCCCCGGTATCGCCTCGCGGGCGAGGAGGTCGGAGCCGAGGACGACGAGCGCGCCGGTGAGACCGGAGACGAGCGGGGGCGGCGACGAGGTGCCCGCCAGCCGCTGGGCGATCTGCGGGCAGGCCAGCGCGACGAACGCCACCGGACCGGCCGCCGCCGTGCCGAAGGCGACCAGGCCCACACCGGCCAACAGCAGGGCCAGCCGGACGGATTGGACGGGGGTGCCGAGCCCGGCGGCCACGTCGTCGCCGAGCATGAGCGTGCGCATCCAGCGGCCCATGCCCAGGGTGATCGGCAGCAGTACGGCCAGGGCGATGGCCAGGGAGTCCACCTGGCTCCAGGTGCGGCCGTTGAGGTTGCCGACCAGCCAGCCGAGGGCCGCCTCCGCCTCGAACCGATTGCCGCGCGCCACAAGGAAGTTGGTGGCGCTGGAGCAGATCCAGGACACCCCGATGCCGACGAGGATGATGCGGTACCCGGTGGCCCCGCCCTTCCATGCCAGCGCGTACACGAGCAGCGCGGTGGCGAGTGCGCCGAGCAACCCCAGGGTGGACAGCCCGAGTCCGCCGGTCCAGCCGAGAACTACCGCTGCCACGACGGCGGTTCCGGCGCCCTCGGTGAGTCCGATCATGTCAGGGCTGGCCAGCGGATTGCGGGTCATCGTCTGGAACACCGCCCCGGAGACCCCGAACGCGACGCCGACCAGCAGCCCGACCAGGGCGCGTGGCAGCCGTAGATCCTGGACGACGATGACCGTGCCCGCGTCGCCCGAACCCCACAGGGCCCTGATGACGTCGGTGAAGGCCACGGGATAGTCGCCGATGGTCAGACCCCAGCAGAACAACAGGAAGGCGCCGAGCGTGACGCCAACTCCCGTGAGCAGCAGGCGCGGACGCAGCACGCCGGACACCGGAGGCACGGTCAGCCGGAACGGCCGGTTGCCGAGAGCGGTGCGCGCGGGGGGCGCCGTAGAAGACTGGGCGGGCACGCTCATACCTCCGCGAGCTTCCGGCGGCGGACCAGGACGATGAAGAACGGGCCGCCGAGGAAGGCGACGAGGACACCGGCCTGGATCTCGGTCGGGCGGTCCACCATCCGGCCCAGGATGTCGGCGGACAGCAGCAGGAGGGGCGCGAGCGCGGCCGAAAGCGGCAGCAGCCACCGGTAGTCGGGGCCGATCCCGGCGTACTGCGCGAGGACCCGCGCGATATGCGGGACGACCAGCCCCAGAAAGACGACAGGGCCGATGACGGCAACCGACGCACCGGTCAACAGCACGACCGCGGTGACCCCTTGGAGGCGTACCAGACCGAGCCGTCGCCCCAGGGAGGCGGCCACGTCGTCGCCGAGGGCCATGCTGTTGAGGGCGGGCGCGCAGGCCAGGGCCAGTACCGCGCCCACGGCGAGGAAGGGCAGGATGCGCACCAGCTCGCCGGAGTCCTGGTCGGCCAGGGTGCCGGCCGACCAGAAGCGGTAGCGGTCCAGTGCGTCCTGGTCGGTGAGGACGATGGCGCTCGTGAACGACTGGAGCAGCGAGGTGATGGCGACCCCGGCGAGCGCCAACTTGACCGGTGTGGCCCCGGATCGGCCCAGCCGCCCCAGGAAGAAGACCACGACGCTCGCGACGAGCGCCCCGCCGAACGCGAACCACACATAGCCGTACAGCGAGGCCACCCCGAACACTCCGACCGCCATGACGATCGCGAAGGACGCCCCGGCGCTCACCCCGAGGATGCCCGGGTCCGCGAGCGGGTTGCGGGTCAGGGCCTGCATCAGCGCGCCGGACAGGCCGAGCGCGGCGCCGGTCGTCAGACCGAGCAGGGTGCGGGGCACGCGCACCGACCAGATGACGTTGTCGACGAGGCGGCTGGGCGGATGGCCGAGGACCGAGCGCACGACCTGGTCGAGCGGGACGCTGAGCGCGCCGAGGGCGACCGACAGCAGGGACAGCAGGACGAGGAGGGCGACGATCAGTGTCACCAGCACCGTGGTGCGAAGCCTTCTGCCTGAAGCCACTTGCCGGTCTCCATGTCCTCTTCCGGGTCATCTTCCGTGCTCTGGAGCCCTGTTGGCGGACCACCGGACAGCCCAGCCAGCAGCTTAGGTGAGCATAACCTCAGTGGCTGTGACATGGGCCGGTGGTTCCGGGGGAGGTCTATCAAGTAAGGCAATGCTTACCTTACTATGCGAGCGGTCGCGGCTCCGCTGAGCCGTTACGCACGCATTGGGAGGCACGGGCAGCTGTGGCGGGCAACACGCTTTCTTCCGCACGGGCAACGGCGACGAACGACTTCTGGCGACGGCGGTTCGCGTCACCGGTACCGGAGACGTCCCTGCCGCGGGACTTCCCCCGTCCACAGCGCGGGGAGGGCGAGGTGTCCCGCGCGCGCCGCACGGCCCCCCTCGCCGTGACGGCCGACGCGGCCACCCAACTCGCCGCCTTCGTCGCCCTGTTGCACCGCTACGGCGGCACCACGGCCACCGAGACGGCAGTGGCCCACGAGGGACTCCCGCTGCGCGTCTCGATCGACGGCGACACCCCGTTCACCGAACTCCGCGACCAGGTAGCGGCAGTTCGCGCGGAGGCCGCGTCCCACCACCTCCCGACCACCGATCTGCTACTGCTCCTCGCCCCCGAACCCCTCCGCGGCGGCGGCCTGTTGTGCGCCACGGGCTTCGGCCCCGCTCCCTGGGACGAGACCGGCCCACTGGACCTGGCGCTCACGGTGACCGAGGGCGAGGTGTCGGCGGACTACCGCACGGACCTCTTCTCGCCCGCCGCGGTCGACCTGATCCTCGGCCACTACGGCACGCTCCTCGCCGACGCCGTCGCCCGCCCGGACACCCCGGTCGCCGACCTCGAACTCCTCGGCACGGACGAACGGCACCGCATCCTGCGCGGCTGGAACGACACCGAGCACGATGTCCCCGCGCTCACCTGGCCCCGCATGTTCGCCGACCAGGTCGCCGCCCGCCCGCACGAGGTGGCGCTCATCCACGAGGACGTCCGCCTCACCTACGCCGAACTCGACGCTCGCGCCGCCAAGTTGGCGCACGCCCTGGTGGCCAGGGGTGCCGGTCCGGAGCAGGTCGTGGCGCTCGCCGTGCCGCGCTCGGCCGACATGATCGTTGCCGAGGTCGCCGTCCTGAAGTCGGGCGCCGCCTATCTGCCCGTTGACACCGACTACCCGGCCGACCGCATCGCCTACATGCTCGCCGACGCCCGCCCGGTCTGCCTCGTCACCACCGCCGCGATCGCCCCCGACCTCCCGCCGGACCTCGACCCGCTCGTCCTCGACGCTCCGGAGACGGTCGCCGAGCTGGCCGCGTACCCGGCCCAAGGCCCGTCCACCGCCGACGAGTTGACGATCGCGCACGCGGCCTACGTGATCTACACCTCCGGCTCCACCGGCCGCCCCAAGGGCACCGTCCTCTCCCACGCCGGCGTCGCGAAACTCGTCGCCACCCAGCAGGAACGATTCGGGATCGGCCCGAACAGCCGGGTCCTGCAGTTCGCCTCGCCCAGCTTCGACGTCGCGTTCTGGGACCTGTGCCTCGGCCTGCTCTCCGGCGGCCGCCTGGTCGTCGTCCCCGCCGACCGCCGTGTCCCCGGCGCACCCCTTGCGGACTACGCCAACGAGCACGGCATCACCTTCATGATCCTGCCGCCGGCGCTGCTCGCCGCTATGCCCGAGGACGTCCAACTCCCGCCCGAGGCAACCCTGCTGGCAGGTACGGAACGCGTCTCGCCCGAGCTGGTCGGCCGCTACGCGCGTGGCCGGATGATGTTCAACGCCTACGGCCCGACCGAGGCCACCACCAACTCCACCCTGGGCCTGTGCGACCCGGACACCCCGACCGGCACCATCGTGCCCATCGGCATCCCCGACCCCGGCACCCGCGCCTACGTCCTCGACGACCGACTGCGCCCGGTCCCCGCCGGTGTCACGGGAGAGCTCTACCTGGGCGGCGCCGGCCTGGCCCGCGGCTACCTCGGCCGCCCCGCCCTCACCGCCGAACGCTTCGTCGCCGACCCCTTCGGCGCACCCGGCGAACGCCTGTACCGCACCGGCGACTTGGTGCGGTGGAAGGCGGACGGCCGCCTGGAGTTCCACGGCCGCGTCGACACCCAGGTCAAGATCCGCGGCTTCCGCATCGAACCCGGCGAGATCGAGTCCGTCCTGCGCTCGCACCCGTCCGTCGACCAGGCCGCCGTCGTCGTCCGCGAGGACCGCCCCGGCGAACGCCGCCTCGCCGCCTACGTCGTGCCTTCACTTGACGCCGAGCCGAGTCCCGACGAGGGGGTGGCCGAATGGAAGGACCTGCACGAACTCCTCTACTCCGCCGCCGGATCGGACGGCTTCGAGGAGAACTTCGCCGGCTGGAACAGCATGTACGACGGCCTTCCCATACCCCTCGCCGACATGCGCGAGTGGCGCGAGGCCACCCTCGACCGCATCCGCGCGCTACGACCCCGGCGCGTTCTGGAGATCGGCGTCGGCAGCGGTCTGCTGCTGTCCCGGCTCGCCCCGGACTGCGACGAGTACTGGGGCACCGACCTCTCCGAGGAAGCCGTACGCGCCCTGGGCGCACAGGTGTCTGCGGTCCCCGAACTCGCCGACCGCGTCACCCTGTTGTCCCGCCCCGCGCACGACCTCACCGGTCTGCCCCAAGGCCACTTCGACACGATCGTCGTGAACTCCGTCATCCAGTACTTCCCCGGTGGGGACTACCTCACGGGCGTACTCCGGGACGCGGCGGCTCTTCTCGCCCCCGGCGGCGCGGTGTTCGTCGGCGACGTACGCAACCTGCGCCTGCTCCGCACCCTGCGCGCGGCGGTCGAGAGCGGGCGGGTACGGGACGAGGCGGACGGCGACAAGGAAGCCCTGCGCGCAGCCGTGGACCGGGCGGTCGCCTGGGAGGGCGAACTCCTCGTCGACCCGGACTACTTCACCAGCCTCGACGGCCTCAGCGCCGACATCCGAGTCAAGCGCGGCACGCATCACAACGAACTGACCCGCTATCGCTACGACGTTGTGCTTCGCCCGCAGACGGATGCCACCGAGGAGATGGCTGAGTCCCCCTGGCCCACGCTGGGTTCGGTCCAGGCGCTGGACGAGCTGCTCGCCGGGAGCCGGAGCCCGGACCGGTTGCGGATCACCGGTATTCCCAACTCCCGCCTGGCCGACGACCTCGCCGCGCTCGACACCCTCGACGACAGCAGCAGGCCGGCCGCCGGGTCGTACGGTGTGGATCCGGAGGCGCTGTACGAGATCGCCGCGCGGCACGGCTACGAGGCGGCGCTGACCTGGAACGGGGGTGCGGAGGACGGCAGTCTGGACGCCGTGCTGGCTCCAGAGGGGGACGACGGGCAGGCGCTCGTCCGCTACCGCCCCGGCGGTGGACACCCGCTCACCAACCGCCCCGCCCCCTTCCGCAACGTCAACGCCCTGATGTCGACGCTGCGGACGCACGCCACCGAGTACCTGCCCGACTACATGGTCCCGGCCGCGTTCGTCCCGCTGGACCGGCTTCCCGTAACCCCCAGCGGTAAGCTCGACGCCGCCGCGCTGCCCGTCCCGGACCTCACCCGCCTGCTGAGCGCGAGCCGGGCGCCCGAGACTGCCCGCGAGCGACTGCTGTGCGACCTGTACGCCCGGGCGCTCAAGGTGCCCTCGGTCGGCGTCGACGACGACTTCTTCGCGCTCGGCGGCGACAGCATCGTCGCCGTCCAACTCCTCATCCTGGCCCGCCGGTCGGGGCTGGAACTCACCCCGCGCGACGTCTTCCGGCACCGTACGGTCGCCGAACTGGCCACGGTCGCCCGCACCGGTACGGCAGACCTCGCGGAAGACACTCCGTGGCAGACGCTGGGCGATGACGAACTCGCCGCTGTTCAGGGAGAGTTCCCTGTCACCGTCGAAGAGGTGCTGCCCCTCGGCCCGCTCCAGGAGGGCTTCTTCTTCCACGCGCTGGTGGACGGCGCCGAACTCGACGCGTATGTCGTGCAGCAGGTCATCGAGCTGTCCGGACCGGTCGACGGCACCCTGTTGCGCGAGGCCGCACAGCGGCTCATCGACCGGCACGCCCCGCTGCGCGCCTGCTTCCGCCAGACGCCCGACGGCCTCCCGGTCCAGCTCATCGCGTCCGGCCTCGAACTGCCCTGGCGCGAAGTGGACTTGGCCGCACAGGACGACGCCACGGTCCGGCGCGCCCTCGCCGAGGCCGTCGCCGCCGACGAACGCGCGCACCGCTTCGACCTCGCCCGCCCGCCGCTGATCCGCTGCGCGCTCATCCGCTTCGGCGAGGACCGCAGCCACCTGGTCCTGACGTTCCATCACATCCTCGCGGACGGCTGGTCCTTGCCCGTCCTGCACCGCGAACTCCTCGCCCTCTACGGCGAGAACCCGACCCCCCTCCCCGAAGTCGCCCCCTACCGCGGCTACCTCCGCCGCATCGGCGGCGCCGACCGCGAGGCCGCCCGAGCCGCTTGGAGCATCGCCCTCGCGGGGGTCGAGGAGCCCACCCGGCTCGTCGAAGCCCCCGCGCCCGCCGGACCGCTCGAACCCGCCCAGATCCGCGTCGAGTTGACCGAGCGGGCCACCTCTCGGCTCGCCGCCCGCGCCCGTGAACGCGGAGTCACCCTCGGCACCCTCGTGCAGGGCGCCTGGGGCCTGCTCGTCGGGCGTATGACGGGACGCGAGGACGTGCTGTTCGGCACCACCGTGGCCGGACGTGACGCCGCCGTCGACGGCATCGAGTCGATGATCGGCCTGTTCATCAACACCCTGCCCACCCGGCTGCGTTGGGCGCCGGGCGACACCCTGGGCGGGCTGCTCGACCGGCTCCAGGACGAGCAGAGCGCGCTTCTCGACCACCAGCACCTCGGCCTCGCCGACATCCAGCGCGCCACCGGACACGCGGGCTACGGTGAACTCTTCGACACCCTCGTGGTGTTCGAGAACTACCCCGGCGGCGAGGGCGCCCCGGGCATCACCGACCCCACCGGCACGATCGCCGTTGCCGGGCACGCCTTCCACGACGCCGTGCACTATCCCCTGGCCCTCATCGTCAAGCCCGGCCGCCGTCTCGACCTGCGCCTCAAGCACCACGCCCGACGCCTCGACGCCGACGCCGTGCAGTCCCTCGCCGACCGGCTCACCCTCATCCTGCACGCGCTGGCCGACGACCCCGGCGCGCGCGTCGCGGACCTCGACCTGCTGACGCCGGACGAGTTGGCCGACGCCCACCCGGCGGGGGAGACCCGGCAGGTTCCGGCCACCACGCTCGCCGCCGCGTTCGCCGCGCAGGCCGCGCGTACTCCGAACGCCACGGCCGTCGTCTTCGACGGCACGACGAACTTGGACCGTACGACCCTCACCTACGCCGAACTCGACGCCCGCGCCGAGGAGTTGGCCGTACGGCTGCGGGCCAAGGGTGCGGGACGGGAGCGGTTCGTCGCCGTCGCCGTACCCCGCTCGGCGGAGTTGATGGTGGCGCTGCTGGGTGTCCTGAAGTCGGGGGCCGCGTATCTGCCCCTCGACCTGGACTACCCGCCCGACCGGCTCGCGTACATGCTGGCCGACTCGGGGACGACGACGGTCGTCACGACGGAACGGGACGCGGACCGGCTGCCGTTGGTCGAGGGCCTGGACGTTCTCGCGGTCGACACGGGGACGGGCGTGGACAGTGTGGGCCGCGACGCCCTGCCGGACCGGCTCCCGACCCCGGATCCAGAGGTGGCCCGCCCCGACGACCCCGCCTACCTCATCTACACCTCCGGCTCCACCGGCCGCCCCAAGGGCGTCGTCGTCACCCACCGCGCCATCGGCAACCGACTGGCCTGGATGCAGGGCGAGTACGAACTCACCGCCGACGACCGGGTGTTGCAGAAGACGCCGTCCAGCTTCGACGTGAGCGTGTGGGAGTTCTTCTGGGCGCTGTGCGAGGGCGCCGCCGTAGTCCTCGCCGCCCCCGACGGACACCGCGACCCCGCCTATCTCGCCCGCCTGATCCGGGCCGAGGGCGTCACGACGATGCACTTCGTGCCGTCGATGCTGGACGCGTTCCTCGCCTCCGACGAGGTCACCGCCGACCCCGCATGGGCGGGCGGCCTGCGCCGCGTGTTCAGCAGCGGCGAGGCCCTGTCCGGGGCCGCCGCCCACCGCTGGAACGAGTTGACCGGCGTCCCGCTGCACAACCTCTACGGCCCCACCGAGGCCGCCGTCGACGTGACGTACCACGCCTACGACGGCGCGCCCGACACCACCGTGCCCATCGGCCGATCCGTGTGGAACACCGGCCTGCGCGTTCTCGACTCCTGCCTGCGTCCGGTGCCGGACGGCGTGCCCGGCGAGCTGTACCTGACCGGCGTCCAGCTGGCCCGCGGCTACCACCGGCGCCCCGCGCTCACCGCCGACCGCTTCGTCGCCGACCCCTACGCCACCGAGCCCGGCGCCCGCATGTACCGCACCGGCGACCAGGTACGCCGCCGCCCCGACGGCACGATCGACTACCTCGGCCGCACCGACCGGCAGGTCAAACTGCGCGGCAACCGGGTCGAACTCGGAGAGATCGAGGCCGAGTTGACCCGCCTCCCGGCGGTGGCCCGGGGCGCGGTCGTCATCCGCGACCAGCGCCTTGTCGCCTACGCCGTCCCGGTCGCCGGAGCCACCGTGGACCCGGCCGACCTACGTGCCGCCCTCGCGGACGCGCTGCCCGCGCCCCTGGTCCCGGAGGCGTACGTCGTCCTCGCCGACCTCCCGCTCACTCCCAGCGGCAAGCTGGACCAGGCCGCGCTGCCCGCCCCCGACGCCGAACGCGCCGAACGCCGTGTGCCCGCAGGGTCGTTGGAGCGGCAGCTCACCGAGATCTTCGCGGCCGTCCTCGGCATCGAGGACGCGGGACCGGACGACGACTTCTTCCGTCTCGGCGGCGACAGCATCAGCTCCATCGGTGTCGCCAGCCGGGCCCGCGCGGCCGGCCTGGACCTGAGCCCGCGCGACGTGTTCACCCACCGCACGCCGGCCGCCCTCGCGGCGGCAGCCACCACCACAACGGTCAACCTTGTCACCCCCGTTGAGGAGTTCACCCTCACCCCCGCCGAACACGCCCGCGTCCGCGCCGTCGCCGCCCCGGCGGAGGTCGCCGACGTATGGCCGCTGGCCCCCCTCCAGGAGGGCCTGTTCTTCCACTCGGCGTACGACGAGGGCGCGTTGGACGTCTACACCGTCCACGAAACCTTCGACTTCGCCACCCGCCTCGACACCACCCGGCTGCGCGCCGCCGTCCGCACCCTCCTCGACCGCAACCCCGGCCTGCGTGCGGGCTTCACCAGCGACGGCCTCGACCAGCCGGTGCAGTTCATCGTCGAGGACCCGGAGATCCCCCTCGAAGAGGTTGACCTCTCCCTCCTCCCCGCCGCCGAACAGGACGTACTCCTAAGGGAGTTGACGGACGCCGAACGCAACCGCCGCTTCGACCTGTCCGCGCCGCCGCTCTTCCGCCTGCTCCTGCTCCGCCTCGGCGCGGAACGCGGCGACCGGCTCGTCATCGGCCGCCACCTGATCCTCTGGGACGGCTGGTCGGCATGGCTGTTCCTCGATGAACTGTTCGCGCTCTACGAGACGGGCGGAGACGCGAACGCCCTGCCCGAGCCCGGCAGTTACCGCGACTACCTGACCTGGCTGGAGGAGCAGGACGACTCGGTCGCCACAGCCGCCTGGCGCACCGCGCTCGCCGGTCTCGACGAGCCGACGCTGCTCGCGCCCACCGCCACCGACGGCCTCGAACCGGTCATCCCCGACCAGCTCGACGTGCGCCTGTCCGCCGAACTCGGCGACCGGCTCCGCGAGTTGGCCCCGGCTCATGGCCTGACCCTCAACACCCTCCTCAACGCGGCCTGGGGACTCACCCTCGCCTCCGCGACCGGCCGCGCCGACGTCGTGTTCGGTACGACCGTCGCCGGCCGGCCGAGCGAGGTCCCGGACGTCGGGGACATCATCGGCCTGTTCCTCAACACCGTCCCGACCCGCATCGCGCTCGACCCCGCCGAACCGGTCCTCGACCTGCTCCGCCGCATCCAGGGCGAACGCCTCGACCTCATGCCGTACGAGCACTTGAGCCTCGGTGTTCTCCAGGCCGAGACCGGCCACCGCAAGCTCTTCGACACGCTGTTCGTGCTGCGGAACAGCGACACCGAGGAGCGGTTGGCGGGCCTGAAGACCCGGCACGGTGCCACGGCCGTCGCCAACGTCGACGCCACCCACTACCCGGCCAACCTCGTCATCACTCCGGGCCGCGAGATCGCCGTCACCCTCACCCACCGCCCCGACCTCGTCCCGACCGAGAAGGCGCAGGCCCTCCTCGACCGCTTCGCGCTGCTCGTCGACTGCCTCACCGCCGACCTCACGGCACCGGTCGGCTCCCTCGACCCGCTCCTGCCGGCCGAGCATGCGGCGCTACGGCGGGAGTCGGCGGCCAGTCGTGTCCCCGACCCCGAGGACACCATCGCCGACCTGCTGGCCGCGCAGGCGGAACGCACCCCGGACGAACGGGCCCTCGTCTTCGGCGAGCGAACCCTGACCTACGCCGAACTCGACGCCGCCGTCAACCGGATGGCCCGGCTGCTGATCGACCGGGGCGCGGGCCCCGAGAAGGTCGTCGCCCTCGCACTGCCGCGCTCCCTCGACATGGTGGTCGCGCTCTTCGCGGTCCTGCGCACCGGAGCGGCCTACCTGCCACTGGAGTTGGACCACCCGGCCGACCGCCTCTCCCTGATGCTGGCCGACGCCCGCCCGCTTCTCCTGCTCAGCACCACGGCCGTATCCGTCACGCTGGACGGCGAGATGAACCGCGTCCTGCTTGACGACCCCGAGATCAAGGGGGAGTTGGCGGGTCGGTCGGACGCCCCCGTCCGTCTCCGCTTCAGTCTCGAACACCCCGCCTACGTCATCTACACCTCCGGCTCCACCGGCCGCCCCAAGGGTGTCGTCACCCCCTACCGGGGCCTGACGAACATGCAGTTGAACCACCAGAAGGAGATCTTCGAGCCCGCCATCGCCTCGGCCGGCGGACGCCGACTCCGCATCGCGCACACCGTTTCCTTCGCCTTCGACATGTCGTGGGAGGAGCTGCTGTGGCTGGTCGAGGGCCACGAAGTGCACGTCTGCGACGAGGAGTTGAGGCGCGACGCCGAGGCGCTGGTCGCCTACTGCGAACGGCACCGCGTCGACGTCGTCAACGTCACCCCCACCTACGCCCGACTCCTCATCGAGGAGGGCCTGTTGGAGGGCCACGTCCCGCCGCTGGTGCTGCTCGGCGGTGAGGCCGTCCCCGAGACGGTGTGGACGGCGCTGCGCGACACCGAGGGGACGTACGGCTACAACCTGTACGGGCCGACCGAGTACACCATCAACACCCTCGGCGGCGGCACCCTCGACAGCGACACCCCGACCGTCGGTCGCCCCATCCGCGGCACCCGCGCCCACATCCTCGACGCCTGGCTGCGCCCGGTGCCCGACGGTGTCCCCGGCGAGCTGTACATCGCCGGAATTGGCCTGGCCCGGGGCTACTTGGACCGACCCGCGCTGACTTCCGAACGCTTCGTCGCCGACCCGTTCGGCGAACCCGGCGAGCGCATGTACCGCACCGGCGACCTGGTGCGACGTAACCCGGACGGCAACCTCGACTTCCTCGGCCGCACCGACGACCAGGTCAAGATCCGCGGCTACCGCATCGAACCCGGCGAGATCGAGACCGCCCTCAGCCGCCACCCGCTCGTCGCCCAGGCCGCCGTGGTCGTCCGCGACGAACGCCTCGTCGGCTACGTCGTCCCCTCCGGCGCCGATTCGACGGAGCGCACCGCCGCCGAGGCCGCGCAGGTGGGGGAGTGGCAGGAGATCTACTCCGACGAGTACGAGGAGATCGGCACCGCCGTCTTCACCGAGCAGTACGACGGCTGGGACAGCTCCTACGACGGACAGCCCATTCCCTTCGAGGAGATGCACGAGTGGCGCGAGGCCACCCTCGCCCGCATCGGCGCCCTCAAGCCCCGCCGCATCCTCGAAATCGGCGTCGGATCCGGCCTGTTGCTGTCCCGCCTCGCCCCGGACAGCGAGGCGTACTGGGCCACCGACTTCGCCGCCCCCGTCATCCGCAAGATCGGCGAGGAGGTGCGGCGCGACCCCGCGCTCGCCTCAAGGGTCGAACTGCGCTGCCGCCCGGCCGAGGACCTGAGCGGCCTGCCGTTCGCCTACTTCGACACGATCGTCATCAACTCCGTCATCCAGTACTTCCCGAGCATCGACCACCTGACCGCCGTCCTGCACGGCGCGATGGAGCTGCTCGCGCCCGGCGGCGCCCTGTTCGTCGGCGACGTCCGCAACCTGCGCCTCGCCGGCACCTTCCACACCGAGATCCAGCGCGCCCGGGGCACCGCCGAGGCGGACCTGGAGCGGGCCGTGGAACGCGGCCTGCGCCTGGAGAAGGAACTCCTCGTAGACCCCGACTACTTCACCACCCTCGGCTACGGCGTCGACCTGCGCACCAAGCGCGCCCACCACTACAACGAGCTGTCCCGGCACCGCTACGACGTCGTCCTCTACGCCGACGAGCCGGACGTATGCCTGGACAACGCCCCGTCCGTCGACTGGGCCACCGGCAACACCATCGGTGAACTCCTGCGCGGAGACTGGTCGTCGGCCGAGGCGATCGGCGAACTCCTGCGTGGTGGTTGGTCGGCAACGGGCGCCACCGCCGAACGCCCGCGCGGAGAACGGCCCGAGGCGCTCCGCTTCACCGGCATCCCCGACGGCCGTACGAGCGAGACGGGCGTCGACCCCGAGCACCTGCACGAACTCGGCACGGCGGCCGGATACCGGGTGCTGACGACCTGGTCGGCGCAGGAGGGCACGTACGACGCCGTATTCCTGAAGTCCCCTGAAGTGGGCCTGACCGGCGGCCTGTTCCGCCCCGGCGGTGGTACGCACCCCTACGCCAACGACCCCACCGCCGCCCGTGAGGCGACCGCGTTGGTGCGGCGGCTGCGTGAGGACCTGGGTCGCGAACTGCCCGACTACATGGTCCCGTCGGCCTTCGTCACCGTCGACGGCCTGCCCATGAACGCCAACGGCAAGCTCGACGTCCGCGCCCTGCCCGACGCCGAACCCGCCGTCGCCCTCGGCGGCGGACGCGGCCCGCGCACCCCGCGGGAAGAGGTGCTCTGCCGCCTGTTCGCCGAAGTGTTGGGCCTGCCCGAGGTCGGCGCCGAGGACAACTTCTTCGACCTGGGCGGCCATTCACTCCTCGCCACTCGCCTGGTCAGCCGCGCCCGCACCGAACTCGGCGCCGAACTCGCCATCCGCGACCTCTTCGAGGCCCCGACCCCGGCGCTGCTCGCGGGCCGCGCCGACCAGGCGAGCCCGGGCCGCCCGGCGGTGACCCCGGTCGCCGACCGGCCGGACCGTATCCCGCTGTCGGCCGCCCAGCGACGGCTGTTGCTCGTCGAGGAGATCGCCGGCAGCGGAGTCGCCTACAACTTCCCGCTGGTGTTCCGGCTGCGCGGCGACCTCGACACCGATGCGCTGTCTGCCGTTCTGCGGGATGTCGCCGGACGCCACGAGGCACTGCGGACGGTGTTCCCGAGCCACGAGGGGGAGCCGTACCAGCGGATCGTCCCGGCCGCCGACGCCCATCCCGTCTCCACGATCGTCGACTGCACCGAGCACGAACTGCCCGCGCTGATCGAGTCCGCCCAGCGCCGCCCCTTCGACCTGACCACGGAACTCCCGTTGCGCTGCGAGGTGTTCAGGCTCGGCACGGACGAGCATGTGGTGGCCGTGGTCCTGCACCACATCGCCACCGACGAGTGGTCCGATCGCCCCTTCCTCGCCGACCTCGACACCGCTTACGCGGCCCGCCGGGAGGGGCGATCGCCCGAGTGGGCGCCGTTGCCGGTGCAGTACGCCGACTACACCCTCTGGCAGGACGACCTGCTCGCCCGCACCGGCGAGGCCCAACTCGCCCACTGGGCCGAGGCCTTGCGGGGACTGCCCGACGAACTCGCGCTCCCCACCGACCGCCCGCGTCCCGCCGAACCGACCGGTCATGGCGGTAAGGTCCGCCTGGAACTGCCCACCGCCACCGGCCACGCCCTGCGCGACCTCTCCGGCGCCACCGGCACCAGCATGTTCATGCTGTTCCAGGCGGCCACCGCCGCGATGCTGAACCGGCTCGGTGCGGGCGAGGACATCCCGCTCGGCGCCCCCATCGCGGGCCGCACCGACGAGGCGCTCGCCGAGCTGGTGGGCTTCTTCGTCAACACGCTGGTGCTCCGGACCGATGTGTCCGGCGACGAGCTGACGTTCCGCGAACTCCTGGGCCGCGTGCGGGAGTCGTCCCTCGCCGCCTTCGAGTACCAGGACCTGCCCTTCGATCGGGTCGTCGAGGCCCTCAACCCGCCCCGCGTGGCCGGCCGCAACCCGCTTTTCCAGGTCATGCTCGGCTACCACCACCGCCCCGACGGCGACCCGGACGTGCTCGGCCTCGCGACCGAGTGGTTCGACATGGACACCGGCATGGCGAAGTTCGACCTGCACTTCACCTTCGTCGACGAGACGGGCAGTGACCGGGTGGTCCTGCTCCTGGAGTACGCGACCGACCTCTTCGACGAGTCCACCGCCGAACGGATCGCCATCCGCATGGCCCGCCTCCTGGACCACGCGGCGGCCGAACCCGACCGCCCGGTAAGGGACTTCGACCTCCTGGCCGACGCCGAACGCGCGCTGGTCCTGGGGGAGTGGAACGCCACCGGGCACGTCGTCCCGGCCGCCACCCTGCCGGAACTGTTCCGCGCCCAGGCGGCCCGGACCCCCGATGCCACGGCTCTCGTCTTCGAGGGGCAGCGGCTGACGTACGCGGCGCTGGACGCCCAAGTGGAACGAACGGCAGGGGTGTTGGCCGCGCTCGGCGCCGGCCCCGAGGAGACCGTGGCCGTGGCCCTTCCGCGCTCACTCGAACTCGTCGTCGCCCTCCTCGCCGTCCACCGAGCCGGAGCCGCCTACCTCCCGCTCGACCCCGACTACCCGGAGGAACGCCTCGCCCTCATGGTCGAGGACGCCAGTCCGGTCTACGTCATCCGAGACACCCTGCCGACCGGCCCCGAGGGCCAACTCCCCACGTCCTACGACCCGTCGAGCCCCGCGTACGTGATCTACACCTCCGGTTCCACCGGCCGCCCCAAGGGCGTCGTCGTCCCGCACGAGGGCATCGTCAACCGGCTGCTGTGGATGCAGGACGCGTACGGCCTGACGGCCGCCGACCGGGTGTTGCAGAAGACGCCGTCCAGCTTCGACGTGTCGGTGTGGGAGTTCTTCTGGCCGCTGATCACCGGTGCCACGCTGGTCGTCGCCCGCCCCGAAGGCCACCGCGACCCGGCCTACTTGGCTCGCCTGATCCGCGAACAGGACGTCACCACCGTCCACTTCGTGCCCTCCATGCTCCAACTCTTCCTGGAGGAACCGACCGCGGCCGACTGCACCGGCCTGCGACGCGTGATGTGCAGTGGCGAGGCCCTGCCCGTCGCCCTCACCCACCGCTTCCACGACGTCCTGACCACCACCGAACTCCACAACCTCTACGGCCCGACCGAGGCCTCGGTCGACGTGACGGCCGTGGTGATCGGGCCGGACGCGACGAGCGTCCCGATCGGCCGCCCGGTGTGGAACACCCGCACCTACGTCCTCGACGCCGGTCTGCGCCCGGTCCCGCCAGGCGTTCCGGGCGAGCTGTACCTCGCGGGCGTCCAACTTGCGCGCGGTTACCTCGACCGGGCCGCGCTTACGGCGGAGCGGTTCGTCGCCGACCCGTACGGCGCACCGGGCACCCGCATGTACCGCACCGGCGACCTGGCCCGCTGGAACGCCGACGGCACGATCGAGTACCTCGGCCGCACCGACGACCAGGTGAAGGTACGCGGCTTCCGCGTCGAACCCGGCGAGATCGAGGGCGCGTTGACCGCACATCCCTCCGTCGCGCATGCCGTCGTCGTGGTCCGGGAACAGCGTCTGGTGGCGTACGTGGTCCCGGTTGGGGACGGCGGACCGGTGGGCGTAGAGGCAACTCGCGCCGGTGCGGTCGCCAGCCCGCTGGACGAGTCCGCTTCACGCGCTCGCACGGCGGCCGGACCGCAGGACGGGACGGTAGTCCATGCCCACACGGCCGACGGGCCGGTGGACGCGACGGCTATTCGCGCCGGTACGGTTGTCGAATCGGTGGACCTGGCCGCGCCCCGCCCCCGCACAGCCGCCGCCGGACCAGTCGACGTAACGGCGCTGCGCGCCCACACGGCTGCCGCCCTCCCCGCCCACATGGTCCCCGCCGTCTTCGTCACCCTCGACGCGCTGCCCCTCACCCTCAACGGCAAGCTCGACCGCGCCGCCCTGCCCGCCCCCGACTTCACGACCACCCCAGGCACGGACGCGGGCATCCCGCCCCGCAGCCCCCGCGAGGAGATCCTCGTCGGACTCTTCGGTGACGTGCTCGGCCTCGAACGCGTCGGCGTCGACGAGGACTTCTTCGCCCTCGGCGGACACTCCCTGCTCGCCATGCGCCTGGTCAGCCGGGTCCGCACGGTGCTCGGCGCCGACCTCACCGTCCGTACCGTCTTCGAGGCGTCCACCCCCGCCCTCCTCGCGGCCCGCCTCGACGACCGGGCCGGCGGGCTCCCCGCCCTCGTCCCCGCCGAGCGACCCGACGAACTCCCGCTCTCCCACGCCCAACAGCGCCTGTGGCTCCTGCACCGCATCGAGGGCCCGGGAGCCACGTACAACATCCCGGCCGCCTGGCGCCTGACCGGCACGCTCGACCGCGACGCGCTGGCCGCCGCCCTGGACGACGTCGCTGTACGGCATGAGAGCCTGCGCACGGTCTTCCCCGAGCAGGACGGCCGCCCCCGCCAGGTCGTTCTGGACCAGGTCTCCGTGCCCCTCCACCACAGCCGCGTCGCACAGACCGAACTGCCCAACCGTCTCGCCGAGGCCGCCGCGCGAGGCTTCGAGATCGACCGTGAACTCCCCTTGCGCGCCCACGTGTTCGAGGTGGACGAGGACGAACACGTCCTGCTGCTCGTGCTGCACCACATCGCCGGCGACCAGTGGTCCGACGGCCCACTGTGGCGCGACCTCGCCACCGCCTACGAGGCCCGCCGCGAGGGACAGGCGCCCGCGTGGGCGCCGCTGCCCGTGCAGTACGCCGACTACGCCCTCTGGCACCGCGAGGCGCTCGGCGACGCCGATGCCCCGGGCAGCCGTCAGTCCCGCCAACTCGCCTACTGGCAGGAGACCTTGTCGGGCCTGCCGGACGAACTCGCCCTGCCCACCGACCGCCCCCGCCCGTTGGAGAGCAGTCACCGGGGTGGCGCGGTCGGTCTGACTCTCGATGCTCAACGGACCCAGGAACTGCGCGCGTTGGCCCGCCGTAACGGCGTCAGTATGTTCATGGTCACCCAGGCCGCCGTCGCCGCGCTGCTGCACCGGCTCGGTGCCGGGGACGACATCCCGCTCGGCGCACCCATCTCCGGACGGGGCGACGAGCACCTCGAAGACCTGGTCGGTTTCTTCGTCAACACCCTTGTCCTGCGCACCGATCTGTCCGGCGACCCCACGTTCGCCGACCTGCTCGCCCGCGTCCGGGACACGGACCTCGCCGCCTACGAGCACCAGGACCTGCCCTTCGAGCGGCTGGTGGAGGCGGTCAACCCGGCCCGCTCACTGGCCCGGCATCCGCTGTTCCAGGTGATGGTCGTCCACCTAGACGACGAGGGCGCCACCCCCGCCCTGCCCGGCCTCACCGCCCGCCGCGAGGAACTCGGCCAGCAGGGCGCCAAGTTCGACCTCAGCTTCGACTTCGTCGAGCAGGGCGAGAACGGCATGCGGTGCTGGATCGAGTACAGCGCCGACCTCTTCGACGAGTCGACCGCAGAACTCCTCGCCCAACGCCTGGAGTTGCTGCTCGCCCAGGTCGCCACCGACCCCGACCGGCGCATCGGCACGCTCGACGTCCTGCGCGACGACGAACGCGCCCTCGTCCTCACCGACTGGAACAACACCACCCGGACCGTTCCCGACCTCACCCTCCCCGAACTCTTCCGCGCCCAGGCCGCCCGCACCCCCGAGGCAACGGCAGTGGTCTTCGAGGACACCTTCCTCACCTACGCCGAACTCGACCTGCGCGTCGAGCGGTTGGCCCACACGCTCGCCGCGCAGGGAGCGCAGGCCGAGGCGATTGTCGCCGTCGCCCTGCCCCGCTCTCTCGCCCTCGTGGTGTCCCTCCTCGCCGTCCACCGCGCGGGCGCCGCCTACCTGCCCCTCGACACCGGCTACCCGACCGAACGACTCGCCTACACGCTCGCCGACGCCCGCCCGGTCTGCCTGATCACCGTCGAGGGCGTCACCCTCCCGGACACCGACGTACCCACCCTCACGGTGGACGCGGACGGCACCCCCGACCACCCGGCGTACGCACCCCTGCCCACCGCTCACGACCCCCGCCACCCCGCCTATGTCATCTACACCTCGGGCTCGACCGGTCGCCCCAAGGGCGTCACCGTCCCCCACCAGGGCATCACCAACCGCCTGTTGTGGATGCAGGACACCTACCGCCTCGACGCCGACGACCGGGTGCTGCAGAAGACCCCGGCCGGGTTCGACGTGTCGGTGTGGGAGTTCTTCTGGCCGCTGATCACCGGCGCCACGCTCGTCGTAGCCCGCCCGGAAGGCCACCAAGACCCCGTCTATCTCGCTGAACTGATCGAGCGCCAGCACATCACCACGGCCCACTTCGTCCCGTCGATGCTGCGCGCCTTCCTCGACGAGCCCGCCGCCGCCCGCTGCACCGACCTGCTCCAAGTCATGTGCAGCGGCGAGGCGTTGCCCGCCCCACTGGCCGTCCGTTTCCACCAGGTCCTTCCGGGCAGCCGCCTGCACAACCTCTACGGCCCCACGGAGGCGTCCGTCGACGTCACCGCCCACGAGGTCCCCGCCGACCCGGCAACCGTGCCGATCGGCCGCCCGGTGTGGAACACCCGCACCTATGTCCTCGACGCCGGACTCCGCCCCGTACCGCCCGGCGTGGCCGGCGAACTGTATCTGGCGGGCGTCCAGTTGGCGCGCGGCTACCTGGGCCGGTCCGCCCTGACCGCCGAACGCTTTGTCGCCGACCCGTACGCCACCGAGCCCGGCGCCCGCATGTACCGCACCGGCGACCTGGCCCGCTGGACCCGGGACGGCGAACTGGAGTACCTCGGCCGCGCCGACGACCAGGTCAAGCTGCGCGGGTTCCGTATCGAACTCGGCGAGATCGAGAGCGTGTTGGCCGCACACGCCGGCGTCGCGCACGCCACCGTCGTCCTGCGGGACGAGCGCCTCGTCGCGTACGTCGTACCGACAGGGGAGACGGCTGACTCCGCCGAACTCCGCGCCCACACCGCTCAGTCGCTGCCCGATCACATGGTCCCGTCGGCCGTCGTCACCCTCGACGCCCTCCCGCTCACCCCCAACGGCAAACTCGACCGCCGCGCCCTGCCCGCCCCCGATTTCGCCGCCGAGGTGACCGACACCCGCCCGCGTACACCGCTGGAGGAGACCCTTTGCGCCCTCGTCGCGGACGTGCTCGGTCTCGAACGCGTCGGTGTCGAGGACGACTTCTTCTCCCTCGGTGGCGACAGCATCGTCGCCATGCAACTGGTCGCCCGCGCCCGCGCCGCCGGGCTCACCTTCAGCCCGCGCGACGTGTTCCGCCACAAGTCGGCCGCGGGGCTCGCCACCGTGACCGCCACCACGGTCACCGCAGGGCGCGACGACGACGTCATCCTGCTCGACCTCACCGACGACGAGCGCGCCGAACTGGCCGCCCTGCCCGCCGGAACCGAGGTCCTGCCCGTCTCCCCGCTCCAGGCCGGCCTGCTCTTCCACGCCGCCCTCGACTCCGGCGACGACGGACCGGACGTGTACACCGTCCAGGTCTCCTACGACCTCGAAGGCCCCCTGGACGCCGACCGGTTGCACACCGCGGCGCAGTCCGTGCTCGACGCGCACGAGAACCTGCGCAGTGGCTTCCGGCACCTCTCCTCCGGGCGGCCCGTGGCCGTCGTACCGCGCACGGCCGTACTGCCGTGGCGGCAGCTCGACCTGGCCGACGACCCCGACGAGTGGGACCGTCTGCTCGTTCAGGAGCGGCGCCGCTTCGACCCCGAACGGCCGCCGCTGCTAAGGCTGTTGCTGGCCCGGCTCGGTCCGGACCGGCACCGGCTCGTGCTCTCGCACCAGCACCTCCTCCTGGACGGCTGGTCGCTGCCCCTGCTCACCGCCGAGCTGTGGGCGCGCTACGAGGGCCGTACGCCGGCCGCGCCCGCTCCGTACCGCGAGCACCTGCGGCTGCTGGCCGCCCAGGATCCGGCCGATTCCACCGCCGCGTGGGCCGAGGCTCTCGGCGGGCTGGCGGAGCCGACCCGGCTCGCGCCCGTCGACCCCGACCGGGCGGCCGTCGTACCGCGCACCCACACCGTGGAGTTGGACCCGGACCGCACGGCGGAGCTGGAGGCGTTCGCGCGGCATCAGGGCGTCACCGTCAACACCCTTGTGCAGGCTGCCTGGGGCGTGCTGCTCGGTCGGCTCACCGGCCGCGACGACGTGGTGTTCGGCGCGACCGTCGCCGGGCGTTCGCCCGAACTGGCCGGTGCCGAGTCGATGATCGGCCTCTTCATCAACACCGTCCCGGTGCGGGTGCGCGTCCGCCCGGAGGAGAGTACGGCCGCGCTGCTGGAGCGGCTCCAGGACGAGCAGTCCCGGCTCATCGCCCACCAGCACCTCGGTCTCGCCGACATCCAACGGGCCGCCGGACTCGGCGAACTCTTCGACACACTCGTGGTGTTCGAGTCGTACCCGGTCGCCGACGACGAAGAGGGCGGCGACGGGCCGAGTGTCTCGGTCCGCGATCACGAGGACTCCACCCACTACCCGTTCGCGTGGGCGGTCGAGCCCGCCGAACGGCTGCGGCTCACCGCCGAGTTCAGGCCCGACCTCTTCCAACCGGCCGTCGTACGACGGATCACGGACGCCCTGACCGCCCTCCTGACCGGCATGGCGGCCGAGCCCGACCGTCCCGTCGGCCGTCTAGACCTGCTAGGCCCCGCCGAGCGGCACACGGTCCTGGAGACCTGGAACGACACCGCGTTGCCCGCGCCGGAGACCGAACGGCTCGGCACCGTACCGGCGTTGTTCGTCGCCCAGGCCGCCGCCGACCCCGGGGCGGTCGCCGTCACCGACGGCCGTACGACGTGGACGTTCGCCGAACTCGACGCGCGCACCGACCAGTTGGCCCGCGTTCTCGCCGGACACGGCGCCGGACCCGAGCGGATCGTGGTCCTCGCGCTGCCCCGCACCGCCGACCACATCGCCGCGATCCTCGCGGTGATGAAGGCGGGCGCCGCCTATCTGCCCCTCGACCCCGACCTCCCCGGGTCCCGCCTGACCGGCATGCTCGACGACGCCCGCCCCGTGCTGATCCTGGCCACGGCGGAGACGGCCGCCGCGCTGCCACCAACCACCGTCCCCGTCCTGCGACTTGACGCCCCGACCGACGGACTGCCGGAGGCCGAACCCGTCGCCCCCGACCCCGACCACCCCGCCTACGTCATCTACACCTCGGGTTCCACCGGCCGCCCCAAGGGCGTCGTCGTCACCCAGCGAGGCATCGCCAACCTCTTCCACAGCCACCGGCACGACCTGCACGAGGTCGCCAGGCGGCGCACCGGACTCCGCCGCCTGCGCGTCGGGCACGCCTGGTCGTTCTCCTTCGACGCCTCCTGGCAGCCGCAGTTGTGGCTGCTGGACGGGCACGCGCTGCACATCGCCGACGACGAGACCCGCCGCGACCCCGAACTCCTCGCCGCGTTCATCCGTGACCGGGGCATCGACTTCATCGAGGTCACCCCGTCGCTGCTCGCGCAGATGGCGGACAGCGGCCTGATCGGCGCCGAGGGCGACTGCCCGCTCTCCGTGGTCGGCTTCGGCGGCGAGGCCGTGCCCGAGTCGCTGTGGACGCGACTGGCCGCCCTGTCGGACACCGAGGCGTTCAACCTCTACGGCCCCACCGAGGCCACCGTCGACGCACTCGTCGGCCGAGTCCGCGACAGCGCCACCCCGGTCGTCGGACGCCCCGTCCACGAGTCCCGGGCCTACGTCCTCGACACCGCCCTGCGCCCGGTACCGCCCGGCGTCACCGGCGAGTTGTACCTGTCGGGACCGGGCCTGGCCCGCGGTTACCTCGGCCGGCCCGAACTCACCGCCGAACGCTTCGTCGCCGACCCGTACGGGGCACGCGGCGAGCGCATGTACCGCACCGGCGACCTGGCCCGCTGGACCGAGGACGGCCAACTGGAGTTCGCCGGCCGCGCCGACGACCAGGTCAAGATCCGCGGCTACCGCATCGAACTCGCCGAGATCGAGGCCGCGTTGGGCACCCACCCGGCCGTCGCGCAGACCGTCGTCGTGGCCCGCGAACACCGGCCCGGCATACGGCAGTTGATCGCCTACGTGGTCGCCGACGAGGCGGACGGCACCGAACTGCGTGCTCACGCCGCCTCCGCGCTGCCCGACTACATGGTCCCGGCCGCCGTGGTCGTCCTCGACCGGCTGCCGCTGCTGTCCAACGGCAAACTCGACCGATCCGCCCTGCCCGCCCCGGACTTCACCACGCGGGGCGGCGGCCGGGCCCCTACGAGCGACACCGAGCGCACCCTGCGCGACCTGTTCGCGGACGCCCTCGGGGTGCCCGCCGAGGCGGTCGGCACGGACGACGACTTCTTCACCTTCGGCGGCGACAGCATCGTCGCCATGCAACTGGTCGCCCGGGCACGCGCCGGTGGGCTGCGGGTCACACCCCGGCAGGTCTTCCAGCACCGAACTGCCGCCGCCCTCGCGGCAGTTGCCGTCCCACTCGACGCTGACGAACGGCACGCCGTCCACGACGACGGCACCGGCACCGTCCCGCTCACCCCGATCATGCGCGGACTGCTGGAGCGCGGCGGCCCCATCGCCGCCTACCACCAGGCGGCCCTGGTGCAGACCCCGGCCGACCTGACCGAACCCGGCCTGCTGACCGTGCTCACGGCACTCGCCGAGCGGCACGACATGCTGCGGGCCCAACTCGTCCGCGAGCCAGAGTGGTTGCTGCGGGTGCCGGCGGCACGGGACACCGACGTCAGCACCTGGCTGACCCGCGCCGACGTGCGCGGCGCGGACGACGACGAACTGCGCGCGGCCATCTCCCGCCACGCCGAGACGGCCCGGGCCGGGCTCGACCCGGACGCCGGGGCGATGGTGCGGGCGGTCTGGTTCGACGCCGGACCCGGACAGCCCGGCCGACTGCTGATCCTCGTCCACCACCTGGTGATCGACGGCGTCTCCTGGCGCGTCCTGCTGCCCGACCTGGCCACCGCCTGGGCGGCGGCCAGGGGCGGTCGTACGCCCGAACTCGCCCCTGTGGAGCTCTCGTTCGCCCGCTGGTCCCGGCTTCTCGCAACCCGCGCCACCGACCCGGCCACCGAGGACGAGCTGCCGTGGTGGACCTCCGCTCTCGCCGAGGGCGCCGAACTCCCGCTGGCCCGACCGCTCGACCCGGCCCGGGACACGGTCGCCACCACCCGCTACCTCTCCCTGACCCTGCCCGCCGACCTCACCGGCCCGCTGCTGAGCCGATCTCCGGCCGCGTTCGGAGCCTCCGTCAACGACGTGCTGCTCACCGCGTTCGCACTGGCAGTCGGTGACTGGCGCACCCGGACCCTGGGTGCCGAACAGCCGGGCGGGCCGGTGCTGGTGGATGTGGAGGGCCACGGCCGTGAGGAGCAACTCGCGGGCGACGCCGACCTGTCCCGTACGGTCGGCTGGTTCACCAGCGTCGTACCCGTACGACTCGACCCGGGCGAGGCCGACTTGGCGGACGCCTTCACGGGCGGGCCCGCGCTGGACACGGTCCTGGCCCGGATCCGCGAGCACCTCACCGCACTGCCCACCGCCGGCATCGGACACGGCCTGCTGCGCCATCTCAACCCCGAGACGGGCGCACGTCTCGCCCAACTCGGCGAGCCGCAGATCGAGTTCAACTACATGGGCCGCTTCGACCGCCCGGAGGCCGCCGACTGGTCCTACGCCCCCGAGGACGACGCCGCCGACCTCGAGGCCGACCCCGGACAGCCGATGTCCCATGCCCTGACCCTCAACGCCATCACCGAAGACCGCCTGGACGGCCCGGAGTTGAGCGCCCACTGGGCGTACGCCGCCGAACTCCTCACCGAGGAACAGGTACAGGACCTGGCCCGCACCTGGTTCCGGGTGCTGGAAGCGGTCGTACGACGGGCGGCCGTACTCGACAAGCCCTGAACAAGCCCTGAACAAGCCCTGACCGAGCACCGAACCGCACGTACCCACGAGTCCGCATCAGAGAGGCAAGGAACCCCCGACATGAGCAACCCGTTCGAGAACCCCGACGGCGTCTACTCCGTCCTCGTCAACGACGAGGGCCAGCACAGCCTTTGGCCCGACTTCGTGGACGTACCGGCGGGCTGGACGGTCGCGTACGGACCGGCCGCACGGCAGGAGTGCCTCGACCACATCGAGACCAACTGGACGGACATGAGGCCGAAGAGTCTGGTCGACGGGGTCTGAGCACACGAAAGGGGGGCGGGTCCGATTTCCTC